>DAORSF010000030.1:0-11574 GCA_035443405.1 Burkholderiaceae bacterium
CCATTTCCGCCAACTCCGATTTCGACATCGGCGAAATCATCGCCAATGCCATGGAAAAGGTCGGCAAGGAAGGCGTCATCACCGTTGAAGATGGCAAGTCCCTGGCCAACGAACTCGACGTCGTCGAAGGCATGCAGTTCGACCGCGGCTACCTGTCGCCGTACTTCATCAACAACCCGGACAAGCAGGTCGCCGTGCTCGACGACCCGTTCGTGCTGCTGCACGACAAGAAGATCAGCAACATTCGTGAGCTGCTTCCGGTGCTCGAGCAGGTCGCGAAGGCCGGCAAGCCGCTGCTGATCATCGCCGAGGAAGTCGAGGGCGAGGCGCTCGCCACGCTGGTGGTCAACAACATCCGCGGCATCCTGAAGACCGTCGCGGTCAAGGCGCCGGGCTTCGGCGATCGTCGCAAGGCGATGCTGGAAGACATGGCAATCCTGACCGGCGGCACCGTGATCTCGGAAGAGACCGGCATGCAGCTCGAGAAGGCGACGCTGCAGGAGCTCGGCCGCGCCAAGCGCATCGAGGTGGCCAAGGAGAACACGACGCTGATCGACGGCGCCGGCGACACCAAGACGATCGAGGCCCGGGTCAAGGCGATCCGCGCTCAGATCGAAGAGGCCACCAGCGACTACGATCGCGAGAAGCTGCAGGAGCGCGTGGCCAAGCTGGCCGGCGGCGTGGCGGTCATCCGCGTCGGTGCCGCCACCGAGGTCGAGATGAAGGAGAAGAAGGCCCGCGTCGAGGACGCGCTGCACGCCACCCGTGCCGCGGTCGAGGAAGGCATCGTGGCCGGCGGCGGCGTCGCGCTGCTGCGCGCTCGCAGCAGCATCAAGCTCAAGGGCGACAACGCCGACCAGGAAGCGGGCATCAAGATCGTGATGCGCGCCGTCGAGGAGCCACTGCGCCAGATCGTCGCCAACGCCGGCGACGAGCCGAGCGTGGTGGTGGCCAAGGTGATGGAAGGCAAGGGCAGCTTCGGCTACAACGCGGCCAACGCGACCTATGGCGACATGCTCGACATGGGCGTGGTCGATCCGACCAAGGTGACGCGCACCGCGCTGCAGAACGCCGCGTCGGTCGCGAGCCTGATGCTCACCACCGAGGCGATGGTTGCCGAGGCGCCGGAAGACAAGCCGGCCGCCGGCGGCATGCCCCCGGGGATGGGCGGCATGGGCGGCATGGGCGGGATGGACATGTAAGTCCCGCGGCGGCCCGCGAGGGCCGCTTCGCCGCAAGGCAACTGGAAAGGCCCGCCGTTCGGCGGGCCTTTTTTTTCGTTGCGGCGCCCTTGCGTTTTCCGGTCTGCGCGTCAGCGCGGCGCGGCCTCGGCCACGTAGATCTCGACCCGGCGGTTCTTCGCCCGGCCCGCGGTGGTGTTGTTGTCGGCGATCGGCTCGTGCGATCCGCGACCGTCGATCGCGACCCGCCCCGCGTCGACCCCGCGCGACGCGAGGTACTGGCGGGTGTTGGCCGCGCGGTTGATCGACAACGGATCGTTGATCGCGTCGGACCCGGTGCTGTCGGTGTGTCCGATGATCCGCACCGTCGTCGCCGGGTTCGCGTTCAGCGTCTGCGCGAAGCGGTCGAGGACCGGCTGGAAGTTCGACTTGATGTCGGCGCGGTTCGTGTCGAACGAGATGTCGCTCGGAATGTCGAGCTTGAGCTGGTTGTCGGCCGTCTGCGAGACGCCGACGCCGGTGCCGGCGGTCGCCTGCTCCATCGCCCGCTTCTGGTCCTCCATCCGCTTCGACCAGACGTAGGTGCCGATGCCGCCCGCTGCGGCGCCGAGAACGGCGCCGGTGCGCGTCGCACCGCCGCTGCCGCCGACCGCACTGCCCAGCGCGGCGCCCGCCACCGCGCCGACGCCGGTGCCGATCGCGGCGCGCTTCTGGGTATCGGTCATGCTTTCGCAGCCGGCCAGCGCCACCGACGCGACGACGCAGGCCAGGAGGGTCTTCTTCGTTGCCATGGTTCACCTCGTGTTCGGAGTGGGTCGGGAACGCCGGCCGGTAGCGTGTGTACCCAGGCGGCTCCCGAACGACGCTATCGTAGCGGACATCGCAGCGAACCCTTCAAACCACGGAGCCCGCCGCAGCGTGCCCGTTGCCCCCGAACCGCTGCACTCGCCGCGGTCGTGATCGGCGAGACCCGGGGCGGTGGCGGCTACAATGCCCCCAAGGGAGGGATCACGATGAGCGTCGTTCACTTGCCGGGATTGCCGCGGATCACCGCAGAGGGCCCGGATCTCGCGCCGTATCTCGAGCCGACCGCGTTTCTCGACTACGAGACGCCGGCGGTCCAGCGTTTCGTGCACGACGCGATCGGCGACGCGAAGGATGCGCGCGAGCGCGCCGTGCGCCTGTTCTACGCGGTGCGCGACCGCATCCGATACGACCCGTACCGCATCCGTTACGACGATGCCGCCTACCACGCCAGTCGCGTCGTCGAGGATGGATACGGCTGGTGCGTGTCGAAGGCCTGCCTGCTGGCAGCCTGCGCACGGGCCGTCGGCATCGCATCGGCGATCGGCCTCGCAGACGTCGTCAACCACCTGAACACCGAGAAGCTGCGGGCACGCATGGGCGGTATCGACGTCTTCTACGACCACGGCTACGCGGCGCTCCTGCTCGACGGGCGCTGGGTCAAGGCGGTGCCGGCATTCAACATCGAGCTGTGCGAGCGGTTCGGGGTGCGTCCGACCGACTTCGACGGACGCGGCGACGCGTTGTACCAGGAACACGACGCGCAAGGCCGCCTGCACATGCAGTACCTGTCCGACCACGGAACCTGGTCGGACCTGCCGCTGCAGCAGGTGCGCGAGGACATGGCGCGCCACTACCCCGGCAGCGCGTTCTCCGCCGGTGCGAACGAGGCGGCGGTCGCGCCCGAGGACCGCTTCGAGAACGAAGCGCCGCTGGGCGGCTGACGACCGCCGAGCCGGGTCGCCCGCGCAGAGCACGCTCGGCAGGAACGCGCGCCTCAGGCCGCGCGTGACGCGGACGTCTGGATGGCGGTGTTCGCCGTCGCCGGTTCGCCGCGGAACTGCGCCAGCAGCTGCGCCTGCCGGATGCGCGCCTCGTTCAGGTGCCGCTGCTTGACCGGTCCGTAGCCGCGGATGTGCTCGGGTATGCCGGCGAGTTCGACCGCGATCGCGTGGTTGCCGCGGTTGAGCCGCGAGGCGATCTCGTCGACGAGCTTCTCGTAGCCCGTCACCAGCGCGCGCTCGGTGCGCCGTTCCTCGGTGCGCCCGAACGGGTCGAAGGCGGTCCAGCGCAGGAACTTCAGCTTCGCGAGCAGACGAAACCCGCCGATCATCCACGGACCGAAGGCGATCTTGCGCGGCCGGCCGGTCTTCGCATCGACCCGCGACAGCAGCGGCGGCGCCAGGTGAAACCTCAGCTTCCAGTCGCCCTCGAAGCGCGCAGCGATGCCGGCGACGAACGCGGGGTCCGCGTGCAACCGCGCGACCTCGTATTCGTCCTTGTACGCCATCAGCTTGAACGCGTACCGGGCGACCGCGTCGGTCAACTCGAAGCCGCCGTCGACGCCGATGCGCTCGCGCTCGGCTTCGCGCACGCGGTCGACCAGGCGCCGGTAGCGATCCGCGTAGGCGCGATCCTGGTACGCCACCAGCTCGCGCTCGCGACGCTCGACCAGCGCGTCGAGTCCGGCCGCGACCGCCACCGGGTTGGCGGGCGTCCGCGCATCGTCGCGACGCCGGAACTCCACGACCCGCGCCGGCTGCGCCGGTGCGACCAGGCGGCGAACGCCATCGGGGTCGTGCGCGAGCCGCCGTCCCCAGTCGAACGCGCTGCGGTTCATCGCGACCTGCACGCCGTTCAACTCGATCGCGCGCTCGATCGCGCGCCGCTGCAGCGGCAGCCAGCCCTTCTGCCACGCGTAGCCGAGCAGCAGAGGGTTGGTGTAGATCGCGTCGCCCAGCAGCGCCTCGGCCACGGTGTTCGCCTCGACGAAGTCGACGTCGCGCTCGCCCGCGGCATCTAGGATGTTGCGTCGCAACTGCTGCGAAGGCAGCCGCCAGTCCGGATTGCGCAGGAACTCCGAGGTCGGCATCACGTCGGCGTTCACCACTGCGCGCGTGACGTCGGCGCGCATCTTGGCGAGCGCCTCGTTGCCGGCGGTGACGACCAGGTCGCAGCCGATCACCAGGTCGGCCTCGCCGGTGGCGATGCGCGTCGCGAACAGGTGCTCCGGCGCGTGCGCGATCTGCACGTGCGAGAAAACCGCCCCGCCCTTCTGCGCAAGGCCCGCCATGTCGAGCACCGAAACGCCCTTGCCCTCGAGGTGCGCGGCCATGCCGAGCAACTGGCCGACCGTGATCACGCCGGTCCCGCCGACGCCGGTCACCAGCACGCCGTAGGTGCGGTTGCCCGACGCCTCGATCGCCATCGGCGCGGACTCGGGCAATTCAGCCGCGCGCGGATCCGCCTCGCTCGCGCGAGTGACTGCGGGCTCGGCAGCACCGCTCGGCGAACGGCGCAGTGCGCCGCCCTCGACGGTCACGAAGCTCGGGCAGAACCCCTTCAGGCACGAGAAGTCCTTGTTGCACGACGACTGGTTGATCCGGCGCTTTCGGCCGAACTCGGTCTCGACCGGCTCGACCGACACGCACGAGCTCTGCACGCTGCAATCGCCGCAGCCTTCGCAGACCGCCTCGTTGATGACGACGCGGCGCGCGGGATCCGGGTAGCCCGGCTTGCCGTCGACGATCTTCTTTCTCCTGCGCCGCTTCTCGGTGGCACAGGTCTGGTCGTAGATCAGCACGGTACAGCCGGGCGTCTCGCGCAGCTGGCGCTGCACCCAGTCGAGGTGGTCGCGGTGATGGATCTCGACCTCGGCCATCGCCGGCCGGCCCTTGACCGCGTCGTACCTCTCCGGCTCGTCGGTGACCACGACGATCTTCTTCGCCCCTTCGGCGTCGAGTTGCGCGACGACCTGCGGGACGGTCAGCGTGCCGTCGATCGGCTGGCCGCCGGTCATCGCGACCGCGTCGTTGTAGAGGATCTTGTAGGTGATGTTGACGCCGGCGGCGATCGCCGCGCGGATGGCCAGCATCCCGGAATGGAAGTAGGTCCCGTCGCCGAGGTTGGCGAAGACGTGCGGCTCGTCGGTGAAGGGGGCCTGCCCGATCCACGGCGCGCCTTCGCCGCCCATCTGCGTGAACGTGCCGGTGCGGCGCTCGGGCATCCAGTTGGCCATGTAGTGGCAGCCGATGCCGGCCAGCGCCCTCGAGCCTTCGGGAACGTGCGTCGACGTGTTGTGCGGGCACCCGGAACAGAAGGTCGGCACCCGGTCGACCACCGCGTGCGGCGCCGCCAGCGCACGTTCCTTCGCGTCGATGATCGCCAGGCGGGCCTCGATCTGCGCGCGCAGGTCACTGGCGAGTTCGAACTTCGAGCCGAACTTGCCGGGGTTGAGCAAGCGCGCGGCGATCGCCTTCGCGATCAGCGCCGGCGACAGCTCGGCGTGAGCCGGCAGCAGCCAGCGCCCCCTGGGCATCGCCCACTCGCCGCCGCGGTCGTCCTTCTCGTCGAACTTGCCGTAGACGCGCGGGCGCACGTCGTCGCGCCAGTTGTAGAGCTCCTCCTTGAGCGCGTACTCGATGATCTGGCGCTTTTCCTCGACGACCAGGATCTCGTCGAGGCCGGTCGCGAACTCCCGAACCGTCTGCGCCTCCAGCGGCCAGACCACGCCGCACTTGAACAGCCGCACGCCGATGCGCGCGCAGGCGGCCTCGTCGAGCCCGAGGTCCTCGAGCGCCTGGCGCGTGTCGAGGTACGCCTTGCCGCCGGTCACCATGCCGAACCAGGCGCGAGGCGAGTCGATCACGACGTGGTTGAGCCGGTTGGCGCGCACGTAGGCGAGCGCCGCGTACCACTTGTAGTCGAACAGCCGCGCCTCCTGCGCGAGCGGCGTGTCCGGCCAGCGGATGTTCAGGCCGTCGGGCGGGAGCGCGAAGTCGGCCGGGATCACGATGTCCACGCGATCGGGGTCGATCTCGACCGAAGCCGACGCCTCGACGACTTCGGTCACCGTCTTCATCGCGACCCACAGGCCCGACCATCGCGACATCGCCCAGCCGTGCAGGCCGAGGTCGAGGTACTCCTGCACCGTCGCCGGGTAGAAGACCGGCAGGCCGCAGGCCTTGAAGATGTGGTCCGACTGGTGCGGCAGCGTCGACGACTTGGCGCCGTGGTCGTCGCCGGCCAGCACCAGCACGCCGCCGTGGCGGCTCGTTCCGGCGGCGTTCGCATGCTTGAACACGTCGCCGCAGCGGTCGACGCCGGGCCCCTTGCCGTACCACATCGCAAACACGCCGTCGACGCGCGCCTTCGGCGACAGGTTCACCTGCTGCGTGCCCCAGATGCTGGTGGCCGCCAGGTCCTCGTTGAGCCCGGGCTGGAAGACGACCTGGTGCGCCGCCAAGTGCTGGCGCGCCTTCCACAGCGACTGGTCGAGGCCGCCCAGCGGCGATCCGCGATATCCGGAGACGAAGCCGGCGGTATTCAAACCGGCGCGACGGTCGCGCTCTCGCTGGAGCATCGGCAGGCGCACCAGCGCCTGCGTGCCGGACATGAACGCGCGCCCGCGTTCGAGCGTGTACTTGTCGTCGAGCGTGACCTGCGCCAGCGCGCGGTCGAGCGCCTGCGAAACCGAACGCGACAAGGGTGCGTTCATCGTGATCTTCCTCCGGACGGGGTTCGTGTCCTCGTGAACGGACCGCGCCGCGGTGTGCCGAGGCACGGAAGCCTGCGACGCGCTCGTGGCGCGCCCGGCAGCGATTATCCGCCAGATCGGGCCCGCGGACCGGGCAGCAGGACGGTCGCCATCGCCGCCAGGACCGATGCCAGCGCCAGCCAGTCCTGCCAGCCGGGCCGCTCGCCGAGCATGACCATGCCCGAGAAGAGGCCGACCACCGGGATCAGCATCACGGAAAGTCCGCTGGCGACCGGCGTGAGGATCGTCGCCAGCCTGAACCACGCGAGTTGCGAGAAGCCGAAGACGACGAACGCGTTGTACGCGATCGCTCCCCATTCCGCCGCGTTCGGCCCGCGCTCGAGGCGGCCGCGCTCGAACCCCAGGGCGATCGCGCCGCAGGCAAGCAAGCCGATGGCGAGCGACCAGAAGCTGATCGCCAGGATGTGGGCGTGCAATCGCCGGCGGCGCATCAGGTGCGTGCCGAAGCCCCAGACGGCGGCGGCCGACAGCATCAGCAGCGTGCCCGCCGGACTCCCCGCGATCTTCGCAGTCTCGCCGCCCACCAGCAGCAGCACGCCCAGAGCGGCAGCGGCGACGCCGACCCACAGGCGCGGCGAAGGGCGCTCGGCGTACACGACGATGCCGAGGAGCGCGGCCCAGACCGGCATCGTGTAGGCGAGGATCGCCGCGCGCCCCGACGAGAGCAGTTCGACCCCGTAGATCGCCAGGATCTGCCACAACACCATGTTGAAGAGCGCCAGCACGAACAACTCGCCCCAGTGCTCGCGCGGCACGCGCAGCGGGATCCCGCGCGCGCGCGCGATCGCCGCGACCAGCGGCAGCCCGCCGATCATCGTCATCACGCGAAACGTCATCGGCGGCAGTTCGTGCACGCCGATCTTCATGACCGGCCAGTTCACGCCCCACGAGAGCGTCAGCAACACGAGCAACCAGAGCTCGCGCGGAGAAAGTCGAAGCGATTCGTTCATCGGGTGGATAGAATCATCGCCTGAATCGGGATCGGGGGCTGGCCGGTGAGTTTCGTTTCGTCGTTGCAAGCAGCGTGGCAGCAAGCCGACTCGATGCTGTGCGTCGGCCTCGACCCGGACCCCGCGCGCCTGCCGGCGCACCTGGTCGGGCGTCCCGACGCCGTGCTGGAGTTCTGCCGCACGATCGTCGACGCCACCGCGGGCTTCGCCTGCGCATTCAAGCCGCAGATCGCCTACTTCGCCGCCGCGCGCGCCGAGGACCAGCTCGAAGCGCTGATCGCGCACATCCACCACAACCACCCCGGCAAGCCGGTCATCCTCGACGCCAAGCGCGGCGACATCGGTGCGACCGCCGGACAATACGCGCGCGAGGCCTTCGAGCGCTACCGGGCCGACGCGGTCACGGTCAATCCGTACATGGGATTCGACTCGATCGAGCCCTGGCTCGCGTGGCGCGACCGAGGCGTGATCCTGCTGTGCCGCACGTCGAACCCCGGCGGCAGCGACCTGCAGGCGCTCGACGTCGGCGGCGAGCGCCTGTTCGAGCGCGTCGCCCGGCTCGCGGCGGGCCCGTGGAACGTCAGCGGCCAGGTCGGCCTCGTCGTCGGCGCCACGTTTCCGGCCGAGCTGGCGCGGGTGCGCGCGATCGCAGGAGACCTGCCGCTGCTGGTCCCGGGGATCGGCGCACAGGGCGGCGACATCGAAGCCACCGTGCGCGCCGGCGGACGCCGATTGATCGTCAACTCGTCGCGCGCGATCCTCTACGCGAGCCGCGGCGAGGACTTCGCCGACGCGGCCTCAGCCGTGGCCCGCGCCACGCGCGACGCGCTGCGCGACGCGCTCGCCCGCAGCTGACCGGCGCAGCGCTACACTTGCGCGCAGCGCCGCCCGTCCCGGCGGCGACGGACCGCCGATGCGCATTCTTCTGGCAGAAGACGATCAGGTGATGGCCGACGGCCTTTCGCGCTCGCTGCGCGGAACCGGTTATGCCGTCGATCACGTGGCGTCCGGCGGCGAGGCCGACACGGCGCTGTCCACGCAGGCCTACGACCTGCTGATCCTCGACCTCGGCCTGCCGGTGATGTCCGGGCTGGACGTCCTCAAGCGGCTGCGCGCCCGCAACGACGCGCTGCCAGTGCTGATCCTGACGGCGGCCGACTCGGTCGAGCAACGGGTGCGCGGCCTGGACCTGGGCGCCGACGATTTCATGGCCAAGCCCTTCGCGCTGTCCGAGCTCGAAGCGCGCGTGCGCGCGCTCGTCCGGCGCAGCATGGGCACCGGCAGCACGCAGCTGCGCTGCGGGACGCTGTCGTTCGACCAGGTGAGCCGCACCGCGTTCCTCGACGAGCATCCGCTCGAGTTGTCCGCGCGCGAGGTCGGGTTGCTCGAGGTCCTGCTTCAACGCATGGGGCGCCTCGTCAGCAAGGAGCAGATCGTCGATCACCTCTGCGAGTGGGGCGACGAGATCAGCCTCAATGCGATCGAGGTCTACGTGCACCGCCTGCGCCGCAAGCTCGAGGGCGCCGACATCCGCATCGCCACGGTTCGGGGCCTCGGCTACTGCCTCGAGCGGCCGCCCGAACCCGCGCATCCAGCGTGAAGCCGTCCGATCAACCGCCGTCGGTCTTCGGCGACCTGCTGGCGACACGCGAGACGCCGAACCGCGCGGCGCTGCCGAGCCGGCGATCGCGCGCTCGCGCCGGCCGGCGCGAACGGCAGGAGTCGACCGAGCAGCGTTCCCTCTTCGGCGAGATCCTCGACTGGATGTTCGCGCCGCTGTTGCTGCTGTGGCCCTTGTCGGTCGCGGTCACCTTCCTGGTCGCCCGCTCGCTCGCCGATGCGCCGTTCGACCGCTCGCTCGCCGACCGCACGCTGGTGCTGGTCGAACACGTCCGTGCCGTCGCGATCGCGCCCCCGCTCGAACCGCTCGCCGTCACGGCGAACCACTTGCTGCAGGACAACGACGAGGAGAAGGTGTTCTTCCAGGTGCTCGATGTCGACGGAAGCCTTCTCGCCGGCGATGCCGACCTTCCCCGGCCGCGCCTGTACGACTTCCCGGAGGTCGGGCGGGTCCGGCTGCGCACCGCGGTCATGCGCGGCGTCGACGTGCGCATCTCGTACACGCACCTGGTCAAGCCGACGACGGGCGCCGAGTCCAGCGGGCAGTGGATGCTGATCCAGGTCGGCGAGACGCTCGATCGGCGCGGCAGGCTGGCGAACGAGATCATCAAGGGCGTGATCTTTCCACAGTTCCTGATCCTGCCGATGGCGCTCGGCCTGGTGTGGTTCGGCCTCTCGCGCGGCCTGGCGCCACTCAAGTCGATGCAGCACCGGATCCGCGAGCGGCGTCCCGACGACCTGTCGCCGATCGATCCGCGCGGAGCGCCCGAGGAGATCGCACCGCTGGTCGACGCGTTCAACGAGCTGCTGGCGAGGCAGTCACAGAGCCTGGGCGCCCAGAAGCGGTTCATCGCCGATGCGGCGCACCAGATGAAGACGCCGCTTGCGGGCCTGCGCACGCAGGCCGAGCTGGCGATGCGCGACACCGATCCGAAGCAATTGCAGCGCAGCCTCGCGAACCTGGTGCGCAGCGCCTCGCGCACCGCGCACCTCGTCAGCCAGCTGCTGTCGCTGGCGCGCACCGAGAACCTGCGCGACGCGACGGTCATGGAACCCGTGGACCTCGGGCCGCTGGTTCGCGGCGCGGCCGCGGAAGCGGCCGACGAAGCACTGAAGCGACGCATCGATTTCGGCGTCGAGAACGACGACGTGCCCGCGCTGATCGCGGGCCAGCCGATCCTGTTGCGCGAGCTGATCCGCAACCTGATCGACAACGCGCTGCGCTACACGCCCGAGCACGGAATGGTGACGGTGCGAACCTACGCCACGCCGGACGAGGTCGTGCTCGAGGTCGAGGACGACGGCAGCGGCATCCCGCCGCCGGAGCGCGAAATGGTCTTCGAACGCTTCTACCGCGTACTGGGCGTGCAGGGCGACGGCAGCGGCCTGGGCCTCGCGATCGTCCGCGAGATCGCCGCCCAGCACCGGGCCAGCGTCGAGATCGACGACGGAATCCGCTGGACGGCCGAACGCGGCCAGGGCGTGGGCACGAGGATCTCGGTCCGCTTTCCGCGCCCGGCGGCCGGGCGCGGCTGAAGGCCGCTGGCGGGACCGGAGCGCTTTTGACAGCACGGACCCGGATTCGTAAAATCGCGGGTTCGCTGGCGCATTAGCTCAGTTGGTTAGAGCGACGGAATCATAATCCGCAGGTCCGGGGTTCGAGTCCCTGATGCGCCA
This sequence comes from Burkholderiaceae bacterium, assembly GCA_035443405.1. Classification (GTDB taxonomy): domain Bacteria; phylum Pseudomonadota; class Gammaproteobacteria; order Burkholderiales; family Burkholderiaceae_E; genus Zeimonas. The sequence goes on from DAORSF010000030.1 coordinate 11,010, forward strand.
CCACCCTTTCCTTGGCAGCCGACGAAGGCCCGCAGCGTCCATGCAGCCCAAGCCGCCGCAGGATCACGACCTCCCCAGTGGCCGACGCCGCGCACTGCGCGCGGGCTTCGTCGCGGCAGGATTGCTCGTCGGCTGGAGCCGCCGTGCAACGGCACAGTCCACGCGCAGCTTCCCGGTTGCCGCACGTCTCGGGCGCCTCGAGCTCCGCGTTTTCCCCGAGGGGCAGCTGGACGGCGCGCCGGTCCGGCTGGGCGCAGGCGCCCGGATCTTCGACCAGCGCAACATGATCGTGATGCCCGGGACCTTGTCGGGGCAGTACGACGTTCTCGTCGAACGCGACACGGTCGGCGACATCGGGCGTGTCTGGATCCTCACCGCCGACGAGCTGAAGGCGGCGCAGGCGCGCGAACGCGAACGGGCGAGCAGCGGACCGGCCGGCCAGCGTCGCTGAGACGGCGACGAAGCCTCGCCAGCAGGAAGGCCGCGTGACCAGCAAGCTCTACATCCGCACGTTCGGCTGCCAGATGAACGAGTACGACTCGGACCGCATGGCCGACGTGCTCGC
>DAORSF010000031.1:0-11418 GCA_035443405.1 Burkholderiaceae bacterium
CGACGACGATGCGCATGCCCATCGCGTGCAGCAGGCTCAGGTCCTGCACCAGCGGGTTGAGCCAGCCCGCCTGGATCAGCTCGCCGGGCACCGCGACGACGAAGGTCTTGCCGCGAAACGCGTGGATGTACGGGGCCACCTGGCGCAGCCAGGCGACGAAGCGGACCTCGTCCTGCGAGACGCCGGACGGTGCCGGTGAGGCCGGCTGGGCGGGCCCGGCGGGCTCGGTGGCCGCCAGGGGGGCGGCTTGGGGGGCGGGCTGGGCGGGGGCGTTCATCGCGTCATTATAATTTCGCTCCATGTCTTCCCGGCAGCGCACCGTGTCGCGGCCCGCGACGCTCCTGCGACCGTTGCCGCCGCTGCGATTCCCCGAGGCGCTGCCCGTGTCGGCGCGCCGCGACGAGATCGCCGACGCGATCCGCCGCCACCCGGTTGTCATCGTCTGCGGAGAGACCGGTTCGGGCAAGACCACGCAGCTGCCGAAGATCTGCGCGATGGCCGGAGGCGGCCGCGCGGGGCTGATCGGCCACACCCAGCCGCGCCGCCTTGCCGCCACGACCGTGGCGCGCCGCATCGCCGAGGAACTCGGCTCGCCGCCCGGCATGCACGTCGGCCACAAGATCCGCTTCGACGAGACGCTTTCGCCCGGCGCCACGATCAAGCTGATGACCGACGGCATCCTGCTGGCCGAGACGATGTCGGATCCGCTGCTGTCCCGGTACGACACGCTGATCGTCGACGAGGCGCACGAGCGCAGCCTGAACATCGACTTCCTGCTCGGCTACCTGAAGCAGCTGCTCGAAGGGCCGAGACGCGACGACCTGAAGCTAGTCGTCACGTCGGCGACGATCGACGCCGAGCGCTTCGCGATGCATTTCGGCCGACGCAGCGGCCGCGTCGGCGACGACGGCCGTGAACGGGTCGAACCGGCGCCGGTGATCGAGGTGTCGGGCCGGCTGTACCCGGTCGAGATCCGCTACCAGGGCTTCGACGACACGCATCGTGACGACGACGACGAGTCCGACCTGCCGTCGCGCATCGACGAGGCGATCGAAACGCTGTGGCGCGAGGCGCCCGGCGACGCGCTGGTGTTCCTGCCCGGCGAGCGCGAGATCCGCGACGTGGCCGAACACTTGCGTCGACTGCACTCGCGCGAGAGCGCCGCGCGCAGCGGCTCGCCGTGGGCACGCGGCGCGATCGAGATCCTGCCCTTGTACTCGCGCCTGTCGGCAGCGGAACAGCAGCGGGTGTTTGCCGGCTCCGGCGGGCGGCGAATCGTGCTGGCGACGAACGTCGCCGAGACCTCGCTGACCGTGCCGGGCATCCGTTACGTGGTCGATCCGGGGCTCGCGCGCGTCAAGCGCTACCGTTATCGAAGCAAGGTCGAGCAGCTGCAGGTCGAGCCGATCTCGCAGGCTGCCGCCAACCAGCGCGCCGGGCGCTGCGGGCGCGTGGCCGACGGCGTGTGCATCCGGCTCTACGACGAGGGCGATTTCGCGAAGCGACCCCGCTTCACCGATCCGGAGATCCTTCGCTCGTCGCTGGCCTCGGTGATCCTGCGCATGAAGGCGCTGCGGCTGGTGGACATCGAGCAGTTCCCGTTTCTGGATCCGCCGCCGCGCAAGGCAATCGCCGACGGCTACGCGCTGCTGCACGAGCTGGGCGCCGTCGACGAGGCACAGCAGCTCACCGACACGGGGCGGCAGCTGTCGCGGCTGCCCGTCGATCCGCGCGTCGGCCGGATGCTGCTCGCCGCGCACCAGCTCGATTGCCTTCGCGAGGTCACGTTGATCGCGGCGGCGCTGTCGTCGCAGGATCCGCGCGAGCGCCCGATGGAAGCGCAGCAGGCGGCCGACCAGTCGCATCGTCGCTTCGTCGACGAGAAGTCCGACTTCGTGGCGTACGTCAAGCTGTGGGACTACTGGGCGCAGGCGCAGGCCGACAAGGAGTCGAATCGCAAGCTCGCGCAGCGGCTCGAGCGCGAGTTCCTGTCGACGCGCAGGCTGCGCGAGTGGGCCGACGTGCACGCGCAGCTCGCCGACGCCGTGCGCGGTCTGAAGTGGCGAACCAACTCGCGCCCGGCGACTCACGAGCCGATCCACCAGGCGCTGTTGACCGGGCTTCTCGGCAACCTCGGCTTCAAGGCGCCCGACGACGCACATTACACCGGCACGCACCAGACGAAGTTCGTCATCCACCCCGGTTCGGCGCTCGCGAGGAAGGCGCCGCGCTGGCTGATGGCGGCCGAGATGGTCGAGACCGGGCGCTTGTACGCACGCACGGTGGCGCGCATCGAGCCGGCCTGGATCGAGCGCGCAGGCGCCCACCTGCTCCGGCGCAGCTGGTCCGATCCGGCATGGTCGAAGAGCGCCGGCCAGGTCGTCGCGAACGAGCGTGGCGTGCTGTACGGGCTCACCGTGTATGCGCAGCGGCGTGTCGACTACGGGCCCATCGACCCGCCCCTGGCGCGCGAGGTGATGATCCGCGCCGCGCTGGTCGGCGGTGACTGGGACAGCCGGCTGCCGTTCTTCGTGCACAACAGGCGACTGGTCGCCGAGATCGAGGCGCTCGAGCAGCGCATCCGCCGCCCCGAACTGCTGGTGGACGAGCGCGACCTGTACGACTGGTACGACGCGCGGATTCCGCTGGACGTGTGCTCGGGCCAGGCGCTCGAGCGCTGGTGGCGCGATGCGTCGCGCAGCGACCCGAAGCTGCTGCACCTGTCGCGCGACGCGCTTCTCAGGAAGGGCGCCGACGGCATCGGTGCCGATGCGTTCCCCCGACGCCTGTCGATGCGCGGTCTCGACTTCGATCTCGATTACCGGTTCGACCCGGGTGCTGGCGACGACGGCGTCACGATGACGGTGCCGCTGGCGATGCTGAACCAGGTCGACGCAGCGCGCTGCGAGTGGCTGGTGCCCGGGATGCTGAAGGACAAGGTGCAGGCGCTGGCGAAGTCGCTCCCGCAGAGGTCGCGCAGGCACCTTGTCCCGTTGGCCGCGTGGGCCGACGGCTTCGTCGAACGCTGGCGCGGCCGCGAGGGAAGCTGCGCGCTGGTCGACGCCCTGATCGAGGACCTGCGCGAGGAGCGTGGCATGCGTGTCGGTGCGGCGGATTTCCGGCCCGAGACGCTCTCGCCGCACCTGTCGATGAATTTCCGGGTCGTCGACGCGCACGGCGGCGTCCTGGCGACGTCACGACAGCTGGCCGCACTTCGCGCGGACCACGGGCCGCGCGCGCAGGGCGCTTTCCAGGCGGCCTTCGCGGCGCTTGGCGCACCGATCGCCGCCGCGCCGCCAGCCGTGGCGGCAGCGTCCGCCCACGATGGGGCGGCGCCGTCGGGCGCAGTCGTCCCGGCTCCTGCCGCCACGCCCGCCGACCACCTTCCCGGCGCGGGACGGCGCTACACCGACTGGTCCTTCGGAACGCTGCCGGAATTGATGGAACTCACGCAACGCGTGGGCGGCCGCGAGCAGACCGCGATCGGGTACCCGGCGCTGGTCGACGCCGGCGACGCGGTCGAACTGCAGCTGTTCGACGATCCGGAACAGGCGGCAGGCAGGCATCGCGCCGGCCTCGCGAGGTTGTTCGCGATCGCGCTGCGCGAGCCGCTGAAGTACTTCGAGAAACACATTCCGGACTTCCAGCGGATGTCGTTGCTGTTCGCCGGCTTCGGCGGCGCCGAGGACCTGCGCCGCGAACTGGTCGCCGCGTTGCTCGAGCGTACCTGCCTCGTCGAGCCACTCCCCGCGGATCCGGCCTCGTTCGCCGCGCGTGTCTCCGATGTGCGCTCACGGCTGAACCTGGTCGGACAGGAGCTGTCGCGCACCGTCGCCGAGATCCTCGTCGGGTACGCGGCGGTCGTGCGCAAGCTCGGCGCGGCTCGTTCCTTCGCGGCAGCGGCCGCCGACCTCGAGGCGCAGCTCCAGGCAATGATGACGAAACACTTCGTCACCGCAACGCCTGCCCCGCAGCTGCGCCACCTGCCGCGCTACCTGAAGGCGATCGAACTCAGGCTCGACAAGCTGCGCGGCGATCCGTCGCGGGACGCCCGGAAGCTGGCCGAGTTCGCGCCGCTGCAGCAAGCCTGGCGGCGGTTGGCCGCGCAGCGGCGAGGGCAGCAGGACCCGCGGCTCGACGAACTGCGCTGGCTGCTCGAGGAATTGCGCGTGTCGATGTTTGCGCAGGAATTGCGCACGCCGACGCCGGTATCGGTGAAGCGGCTGCAGAAGGCGCTCGACGCGCTGCGCGATTGACCGATCAGCCTGCCATGACGAGGACGGGCTGCCGCGGCGACTCGCCGGGGAGGGGCTCGGCCGGCACGCGCATCGACTCGAACAGGTCGGCGAACTCGGGCGCGCTCAGCTGGATCAGGCTCAGCAGCTTCGGCGTGATCCCGACCTGCTGCCTGCCGACCTGGCCTGCCAGCCGCAACAGCGTTTCGAGCGTGCGAGCGGTAAAACCGGGTCCCTGGTGGTGAGTATCGGGTCGCGCCAGCACCGCCTGGACGATCGCCGCGCGTACGGCAAAGCTGCCGCCGCGCGCCTGAACCAGCAGGTTGCGCAACGACTGCAGCCCCCAGCGCATGTCGGTCAGGCATACCAGCAGCTGGTCGCCCTCCTGGTCCACGACCCGACCGCCGCTGTCGCGCACGCGCTCGGCATAGTCGAGCATGGCTTGCGCAGCCGGACCGGTCGACCGGTCGAGGTCTTCGAATCGAAGCAGGACGAGGAGATTGACCATGTTCGCGAGTGCCGCAGAAGGTTGCGCGTCGCGGCATCCTCCGGGCACACGACTGCAGTATCCAGCCTAGCGGCGACGGGACACGCTCGTGACGATCGCGCGACGGGCGGCGCCGCCCGGCCGACCGCGAGCGCCGCCGTGCGTTGTTCTGCCGCCCGGTATCATTGCGCGATGCAAAGAGTCCTCGCCGCGTTCGGCCGCGCCGCAGCCAGCCAGCTTCATCCAAAGATGCTGTCGCTGCTGGTGGTTCCGTTCGTCCTCGCCATCGTCTTCTGGGTGCTGACCGCATACCTGGTCTGGACGCCGCTCACCGAATGGTTGCAGGGCTGGTTGTTCGGCGGCGGCTTCATGGCAAGCGTCGCCGAGTGGGCCGCGGGCTACGGACTGAAGGGGCTGCGCGAGTGGATCCCGGCGCTGATCGCGCTGCTTCTGGTCGTGCCGGTGATGTTCGCGACGGCAGTGGTGCTGATCGCCGTCTTCGCGATGCCGGTCGTGATTCGCCACCTCGGTGGCGGCGCGTATCGCGACGTCGAGCGGATCGGCTCGCTGTCGGTCGCCGCCAGCGGCTGGAACGCGGCGTCGGCCTCGCTGTTGTTCGTCGCCGGCTATCTGCTGACGCTGCCACTCTGGCTGATCCCGCCGCTGGCGCTGGTCGTGCCCTGGCTGTGGTGGAGCTGGCTCACGGCGCGCGTGATGCGCTTCGACAGCCTCGTCGAGCACGCCGACGTCCGCGAACGCAAGGCGGCGATCGCATCCCGACGCCGCGAATACTTCGTGCTGGCGCTGCTGGTGACCGCGCTGAACTACATTCCGCCGCTCTTCCTGATCACGCCCGTACTGTCGGCGCTCGCCTTCAGTCACTACTCGCTAGCGCTGTTGCGCGAGCAACGCGCCGCACCGCCGGCGGCCAGCGCATGAACTTCGGCCTGATCGTCGTCGGCGACGAGATCCTGTCCGGCAAGCGACAGGACAAGCATTTCGCGCGCGTGGTCGAGATGCTCGGCGGACGCGGACTGCGGCTGACGTGGGCGAGCTACCTCGGCGACGATCGCGAACGGCTCACCGCCGAACTGGTGCGCAGCTTCGATACCGGCGACACGGTGTTCTGCTGCGGCGGCATCGGCGCCACGCCCGACGACCACACGCGGCAGGCGGCTGCGGCCGCGCTCGGACTCGAGTTGGCGCTGCACCCCGAGGCGGCGGCGATGATCGCCGAGCGAACCGCGGAAATGGCGCGCGAAGGACGGGGCAGCGCCGACATGTCGCTGCCCGAGAACCGCCAGCGCCTGAAGATGGGCGAGTTCCCGGTGGGCGCAGAGATCGTGCCGAATCCATTCAACAGGATCCCGGGCTTCGCGATCCGGAATCACTTCTTCGTGCCCGGCTTTCCGGTGATGGCCTGGCCGATGATCGAGTCGGTGCTCGACGCGCGTTTCGCGCACCTGTTCCACCGCAACCGGGAACTCGAGCGTTCGTTCCTGGTCTTCGGGCTGGCCGAGTCGACTGCCACGCCGCTGATGGAGGCGATCGAGGGCGCGTTCCCGGGGATCAAGGTGTTCAGCCTGCCGTCGATGGGCGAAGACGGCGTGAGGCGACACATCGAGCTTGGGGTCAGGGGGCCGCAGGACCGGATCGACGAAGCGTTCGCGCGTCTCGAGGCCGGTGCGCGCGAACTGGGCGGGGAAGTCCGCCGATGAGGAAGCGAGCATGAACGCGCCGGCCGACCCGGCCCTGCGACAGGTTTCGCTCGACGATCGCTACGACGCGACCGACGGCACCGTGTACCTGACCGGCACGCAGGCGCTGGTGCGCCTGCCGCTGATGCAGCGCCAGCGCGACGCCGCCGCCGGATTGAACACGGCAGGCTACATCTCCGGCTATCGCGGCTCGCCGGTCGGCGGCTACGACCAGGCGCTCTGGCGGGCGAAGCGAGTGCTCGACGCGCACCACGTGCGCTTCGTGCCGGGCCTGAACGAGGACCTCGCTGCCACGGCGATCTGGGGCACCCAGCAGCTCGGCGTGTTCCCCGGTGCCCGCTACGACGGGGTCTTCGGCATCTGGTACGGCAAGGGGCCGGGCGTCGACCGCAGCGGCGACGCGCTGCGCCATGCCAACCAGGCCGGCAGCGCCAGGCATGGCGGCGTGCTCGCGGTCGCCGGCGACGACCACGGCGCCAAGTCGTCGACGATGGCGGCGCAGACGGATTTCGTCTTCCAGGCGGTGGGGATCCCCGTGCTTGCCCCCGCCACGGTGCAGGACTACCTCGACCTCGGACTGCACGGCTTCGCGATGTCGCGCTTCTCGGGCCTGTGGATCGGACTCAAGGCGGTGACCGACACGATCGAGGTGGCGGGCATCGTCGACGTTTCCTCCGGCCGCCTGCGTATCGCCGTGCCCGGAGACTTCACGCTGCCGCCCGGCGGCCTGAACCTGCGCTGGCCCGAAGAGTCGTTCCTGAAGCTGGAGGAGCGCCTGGCGCGCTGGAAACTCCCGGCGGCGCTCGCGTATGCACGCGCGAACCGGCTCGACCGTCATGCGTTCGGCCGCCGTGACGGGGAGCCGGCGCGGCTCGGCATCGTCAGCACCGGCAAGAGCTGGCTCGACGTCATGCAGGCGCTGGCCGACCTCGGGATCGACGAGGCGGGGGCACGCGCCGCCGGCATCAAGGTGTGGAAGGTCGCGATGCCGTGGCCCATCGAGCCCGAGGGCCTGCGCGCCTTCGCGGCCGGCTGCGAAGAGCTGCTGGTGATCGAGGAGAAGCGATCGCTGATCGAATCGCAACTCAAGGAGGCGCTCTATCCGCTCGCCGATCGCCCCCGCGTGGTCGGCAAGGCCGACGAGCACGGCGCGCCGCTGGTGCCCGAGTTCGGCGAGATTTCCCCATCGCTGTGCGCGCGCATCGTGGCGGCGCGCCTGCGGCAGTGGTCGGGCCGGCCCGACGACGCGCGCGGCGCGCTCTCCGGCGAACTCGTGGCGCGCGTCGACGCGCGGCTTGCGCGGCTCGACGCGAAAGAGCAGGCCGCGCCGAGTCCGCCGCAGTCGATCGAGCGCATCCCTTACTTCTGCTCCGGCTGTCCGCACAACACGTCGACGCGCGTTCCCGAAGGCTCGCGCGCGCTGGCCGGCATCGGCTGCCATACGATGGCGATGTGGATGGGACGTTCGACCGCGACCTTCACGCACATGGGCGGCGAGGGGATGACCTGGGTCGGCCAGGCGCCGTTCAGCGAAACGAAGCACGTGTTCCAGAACCTCGGCGACGGCACGTACTTCCATTCGGGCTCGCTGGCGATCCGCCACGCGGTCGCGACGAAGACGCCGATCACGTACAAGATCCTGTTCAACGACGCGGTGGCGATGACCGGCGGCCAGAAGCACGATGGCCAGCTCACGCCGCGGATGATCGCCCGGCAGGTGCGCGCGGAGGGCGTCGAAAAGGTCGTGGTGGTCACCGACGAGCCCGGAAAGTACCCGTCGGGCTACTTCGACGTCGACGTCGCGGTTCACCATCGCAGCCGGCTCGACGAGGTGCAGCGCGAGTTGCGCGAGTACCCGGACGTGTCGGTGCTGATCTACGACCAGACCTGCGCGGCCGAGAAGCGGCGCCGCCGAAAGCGCGGCGAGTTTCCCGATCCGCCGCGACGCGCGTTCATCAACGAGGCGGTCTGCGAAGGCTGCGGCGACTGCGGCATCAAGTCGAACTGCGTGTCGATCGAGCCGGTCGAGACCGAGTTCGGCCGCAAGCGCGCGATCGACCAGTCCTCGTGCAACAAGGACTTCTCCTGCGTCGAAGGGTTCTGCCCGAGTTTCGTGACCGTGCACGGCGGGCGGCTGCGTCGCAAGCCGCCGCCGGCGACGACGCCGTCGTCGTCGCCTGCGGACGGGCTGCCTTCGCCGGTGCTGCCCCCCATCCGCGGCAGCTACGGGCTGCTGGTGACCGGCATCGGCGGGACTGGCGTGGTCACGATCGGCCAGCTGCTCGGCATGGCCGCGCACCTCGAAGGCAAGGGCGTGACCGTGCTCGACGTCACCGGCCTCGCCCAGAAGAACGGCGCGGTGATGAGCTTCGTGCGCTTCGCCGAGCCGGGCGAGCCGCTTTACGCGCCGCGCATCGGCACTGCCGAGGCCGATGCGGTGCTCGGCTGCGACGTCGTCGTCACCGCGGGGCGCGAGGCGCTGGCGCGGATGGGCGAGGGCCGAACGCGCGTGGTGGCCAACGTCGCGAGCACGCCCACTGCCGATTTCACCCGCAACCCCGACTGGACGTTCCCGCTCGGCGGCATGGCGTCCGCGATCGTCGGCGCGGTCGGCGGGGACAGCGCGTGGTTCGTCGACGGTACCCGCTTCGCCACGGCGCTGCTCGGCGACGCGATCGCGGCCAATCCGTTCATGCTGGGCTACGCGTGGCAGCGCGGGCTGGTGCCGCTGTCGGCCGCGGCCATCGAGCGCGCAATCGAGCTGAACGACGTCGCGGTCGAACAGAACAAGGCGGCGTTTGCCTGGGGGCGGGTCGCGGCGTTCGACCCGGCGCGCGTCGAGGCGGTCGTCGAGCCCGCGGACACGCCGCCGGCGTCGCGGCGCCTGTCCGGCTCGCTCGACGAAATCGTCGCGCGGCGCGTCGACGAGCTGGTCGACTACCAGGACGAGCGCTACGCGCGCCGCTATGCCGCTGCCGTCGAGCGCGTCAAGGCCGCCGAGCGCGCGCTGGTCGGCGACGGGCCCCTGGCGCTCACCGAGGCGGTCGCGCGCAACCTGTACAAGCTGATGGCCTACAAGGACGAATACGAGGTGGCTCGGCTGTACACCAGCGGCCAGTTCCTCGAGCGGCTCGCCGGTCGTTTCGAAGGCGACTATCGTCTCGGTTTCCACCTCGCACCCCCGCTGTTCGCGCGACGCAATGCGAGTGGCGAACCCGTCAAGCGTGAGTACGGACCGTGGGTCTTCAAGATGTTCGGACTGCTGGCGCGGCTACGGCGGCTGCGCGGCACCCCGCTCGATCCATTCGGCCGAAGCGAGGAGCGCCGCACGGAGCGGCGGCTGGTCGCCGACTACGAAGCCGACATCGAACGGCTGCTCGCGGCGCTCGACCGCGAGCGCCTGCCGCTGGCGACGCGCATCGCCTCGATCCCCGAGGAGATTCGCGGCTTCGGACACGTCAAGGCACGCAGGCTCGAAGCGGCGCTCTTGCGTCGGCAGCAGCTGTTCGACGAATATTTCGCTATCGCTCGCGAGCCCGCCGCCGCGCACTGACGGGGCCGTCGATCCGGCGCACCAACGGGCATCAGCCCGAAAAGAAAAAAGGCCCGGTCTTTCGACCGGGCCTGGGCCCGTGGCAGCGAGGAGGAAGCTGCCGGCGGGCCGCGCCAGATGCGAGCTTCGCTCAGGCGGCCTTGCGGGCGCGCGCGGCGGTCGTCGTCTTGGCAGCCGCAGCCATGTTGGCTTCGGCGACTTCCACGGCCTGCTTGGTCGCCTTGCTGACCTGGTCGAACGCGGTGTTCGCGGCCGAGACGGCCTGCTTGACCAGCGTGACCATGCCTTCGCTGCCGGCCGGTGCATTCTTGGCCATCGCGTCGATCGCCGCGTACAGCTGCCTGTTGCCCTCGGCGAACTGCTTCTCGAACAGCTTTGCGAGTTCGCTGCCGGTTTCGTTGGCGATCTCGTAAACGTGCTTGTAGTACGCCGTGACCTTGTCGGTCGCGGGCTGCACCGAGGTGGTCGCCATCTCGGCAAGCTGCTTGGCGTCTTTGACGTCGGTCATCGACTTCAGTGCATCGGTCGACTCGTCGATCGATGCCTTGGCGGCCTGGACGTTGAGCGCGGCGAGCTTCTCGAGGCCTTCGATCGACGTGATCGTGGCGCTCTGGAAGACTTCGAGGGCGGCTTTCTGGATCTGCATGAACTGTTCGGGCGTATTGACCATTTCGACTCTCCGTGACCGTGTGGGGTACTGGGCTGGGAAGGCTCTGCGCATTGGTTTGTGCATTGCAACAATCTGGATTTTAACGATCACTGCCGGTATGTCAAGAACTTTTTGATGCGATGCAACAAAACCTCCTGCCGGGCGCTGCCGGATCTCGTAACTCATTGAAATATAAATTAATTTATCGTTTCCCAGGCGATCGTGATTGACGGATGCCGCAAGGATGCGGCGCTGGGCGGTCCCGTCTCGTATCATTGGCCGCCTGCCGGACGCCCGGCACGGCGAAGACAGGGAGACGAGGGGCGTGACCACTACGGGACCACTGCAGGACGGCGTCGCGGGTACCGGCGTGGGCGGCGGCGGCGCGGGCTACGCCGTCGAACCGACGCGGCCGACGCCGCTCGTTCGCACCGACTTCCGGCACTTGCTGCCGATCACCACGCGCTGGATGGACAACGACGTCTACGGGCACGTGAACAACGTCGTCTACTACTCGTACTTCGATACGGTGGTCAATCGTTACCTGATCGAGCGCGGCGTGCTGGACATCCACCGCGGCACGGTGATCGGACTGGTGGTGGAAACCGGTTGCCATTTCTTCGCGCCGCTCGCGTTCCCGGAAACCGTGCATGCGGGCCTGCGGGTCACGCGGCTGGGTACGAGCAGCGTGCGCTACGAAGTCGCGCTGTTCGGAGGCGAGTCGACGCTCGCGGCCGCGCAGGGGCACTTCGTGCACGTCTACGTCGATCGCGAGA
>DAORSF010000032.1:0-11318 GCA_035443405.1 Burkholderiaceae bacterium
CCGGGCATGCTGTCGCTGGCCGGCGGCCTGCCGGCGGCCGAGCTGTTCGACGTCGAGGGCATCGAGCGCGCATTCGCGCAGGTGATGCGCGACGCGCCACGGCGGGCGCTGCAGTACGGCGCCACCGATGGCCAGCCGTCGCTGCGCGCCTCGCTCGCCACGTTGATGGCACAGCGGGGCGCCGACGTGCCGCCGAAGCGGATCGTGGTCACGGCAGGCTCGCAGCAGGCGATCGACCTGCTGGCGCGCGCGCTGCTCGACGCGGGCCAGCGCGTCGCTCTCGAGCGACCGAGCTACCTGGCGGCGCTGCAGGCCTTCGCGCTGAGTGGCGCGCAGTTCGTCGCGCTGCCGGCGGACGCCGAGGGCGCGCAAGTCGAGCATCTGTTCGATCCGGCGACGCCGCGGCCGAAGCTCGTTTACCTGGTCACGAACTTCGCAAATCCGACCGGCGCGACGCTGTCGCTCGAACGGCGGCGCGCGCTGCTCGACTGGGCCGTTCGCAACCGCGTCGTCGTCGTCGAAGACGATCCGTACGGCGAGCTTCGCATGGGTGGCGCCGCATGCCCGCCGCTGGTCGCGCTGGCGCGCGACGTGCCCGGCGCCGCGCATTGGTGCGTCTACGTGTCGACGTTGTCGAAGGTGCTGTCGCCGGGCCTGCGGATCGGCTTCGCCGTCTTGCCCGACTGGTTGCGCGACGCGGTCGTGCGCGTCAAGCAGGCGCTGGACCTGCAGACCGGATCGCTGGCGCAGGAGGTCGCCGATCGCTACCTGCGCTCGGGACGCCTGGCCGAGCGCCTGCCACAGTTGCGCGCAGCGTACCGCGAGCGACGCGATGCGCTGTGCGACGCGCTCGCCGCCCGCTTCGGCGACGTGCTGCGATTCCAGCGGCCCGACGGGGGGATGTTCGTCTGGGCGCGCTTCGCCGACGGCTCCGACGCGTCGGCCCTGCTGCCGCTGGCGCGCGACGAGGGCGTGATCTTCGTGCCGGGAGCGGCGTTCTACGACGAGGGGCCGGACCCGTCCACGCTGCGCCTGAGCTTCGCGACGCTGGCGCCCGCGCAGTTGTGCGAGGCCGTCGAGCGGCTGTCGCACGCGCACCGTCGGCTCGGCGCCAGCGCCGGCCGTGCGGCGCGTGCCGCCTGAAGTGCCCGCGCCGAACTAGAATCGCGGCCTGTCCGGTGATGCGCGTGGCGCGCGATGGGAGGCCCGGGATGAGCGCGTCGAAGATGGCCGGCCTGGCGGCGGCGGTGCGCGACGCGTGTGCGCGCGTCGCGATCGACGCCTACGAGGATGCCGGCACGCAGGGGCTGTGCGCGGAAGGGCGCTTCGAAGCGGCGGTCGGGGCGATCGAACGGGTCGACCTGACGGCAATCGTCGGCGCCGGAGACGCCGGGCGGGCGCCGGAGCCCGGGCCTGCTCGCGGGCCTGCTCGCGGGCCTGCTCGCGGGCCGGCGCCGGCCGCTGGCAACCCGCCCGCGCCGGTGATCCGGCGCGCGACCCGCGAGGACCTGCCGGCAATCGTCGCGCTGCTTGCCGACGACGCGCTGGGCGCGCGACGCGAGCGCGCGGAACTGCCGCTGGCCGCCGGCTACGTCGCGGCATTCGACGCGATCGAACGCGATCCGCACTGCGAGCTGCTGGTCGCCTGCGACGGCGAGCAGGTCGTCGGGACGCTGCAGCTCGATTTCACGCCGGGGCTGTCGCGGCAGGGCGCCTGGCGCGCGACGATCGAGGCGGTGCGCGTGGCGGCACCGGCGCGCTCGCGGGGGACGGGGCGCGCGATGATCGAATCGGCGATCGCGCGCGCCGAATCGCGCGGGTGCCGCCTCGTGCAGCTGACCACCGATCGTTCGCGCGTCGACGCGTACCGCTTCTACGAGCGGCTCGGCTTCGTCGCCTCGCACGTCGGGATGAAGCTCGAGCTTCCGCGGCGAGGCTAGCCGTCGATGCGTCCGAGCAGCAGGTACTCCATCAGCGCCTTCTGCGCGTGAAGCCGGTTCTCGGCTTCGTCCCAGACCACCGACTGCGGGCCGTCGATCACGTCGGCGGTCACCTCCTCGCCGCGGTGCGCCGGCAGGCAGTGCATGAACAACGCGCCCGGGCGCGCCATGCGCATCATCTCGGCGTCGACGCACCAGTCGGCGAACGCCTTGCGCCGCTCGTCGTTCTCGGCCTCGAAGCCCATGCTGGTCCAGACGTCGGTGGTGACCAGGTCGGCGCCCTCGCAGGCCTTCATCGGGTCGGTGAACTCCTCGAAGTGGCCAGTGCCGAACAGTCCGGCGCGCTCGGGCTCGACCTCGTAGCCGGGCGGCGTCGACACGTGGACGTTGAAGTCGAGCAGCTCGGCCGCCTGCAGCCAGGTGTTGCAGACGTTGTTCGAATCGCCGATCCAGGCCACGGTCTTGCCGGCGATCGGCCCGCGATGCTCGATGAAGGTGAAGATGTCGGCCAGGATCTGGCACGGGTGGTACTCGTTGGTGAGCCCGTTGATGACCGGGACCCGCGAGTGGGCCGCGAAGCGCTCGATGATGTCCTGCTCGAAGGTGCGGATCATCACGATGTCGCACATGCGCGAGATGACCTGCGCGGCATCCTCGACCGGCTCACCGCGGCCGAGCTGCGAATCGCGCGTGTTCAGGTAGATCGCCGCGCCGCCCAGTTGCTGCATTCCCGCCTCGAACGACAGCCGCGTGCGCGTGCTCGCCTTCTCGAAGATCATCACCAGCGTGCGGTCTGCGAGCGGATGGTGGGTTTCGTAGCGCTTGAAGCGGTCCTTGATCACGCGGGTGCGCGCAAAGAGGTAGTCGAGCTCGTCGCGGGTGAAATCGCGGAACTGCAGGAAGTGCTTGTGGCTCATGACGTCGGGTCAGCTCGTAGGGGTCGCCCGTCGGGCGACCCGTTGGGCCCTCAGGCGGCCTTCGCCTCGCCCTCGTCGAGGAAGCGGCGGATCATCGGAACCAGTGTCCCGACCAGTTGCTCGGCGTGCTCGGCGCGGAAGATGAGCGGCGGCAACAGCCGCACCACGCGGTCGGCGGTCACGTTGAGCACCAGCCCGGCCTCGAGCGCGCGTGCAACCAGCGCGCCGCACGGGCGATCGAGTTCGACGCCGATCATCAGGCCCTGGCCGCGCACCTCGACCAGGCCCGGCGCGTTGACCAGACCGCGCTCGATGCCCGACATGATCTGGTGGCCGAGCTTCGCGGCGTTCTCGAGCAGGCCCTCCTCTTCCATCGCCGCGATCGTGACCAGGCCCGCGCGCATCGCGAGCGGGTTGCCGCCGAACGTGGTGCCGTGATTGCCGGGCTGGAGCACTTCGGCGGCAGCGCCGCGCGCGACCACCGCGCCGATCGGCACGCCCGACGCCAGGCCCTTGGCCAGCGGCATCACGTCGGGGAGGATGCCGGCCCACTGGTGCGCGAACCACTTGCCGGTCCGGCCGGTTCCGCACTGCACCTCGTCGACCATCATCAGCCAGCCCTGGCGGTCGCACAGCCGCCGCACCGCCTGCAGGTAGTCGACCCGCGCCGGCTGGATGCCGCCCTCGCCCTGGATCGCCTCGAGGAACACCGCGACGACGTTCGGACGCTCGGCCGCGACACGCTCGAGCGCGGCCAGGTCGTTCAGCGGCACGCGCACGAAGCCCTCGACCAGCGGCTCGAACCCCTTCTGGACCTTCTCGTTGCCGGTGGCCGACAGCGTGGCGATCGAGCGGCCGTGGAACGCGCGCTCGTAGACGACGATCTCGGGAAGGGCGACGCCGCGCTCGTGGCCGTACTTGCGGGCGATCTTCAGTGCCGCCTCGTTCGCCTCGAGCCCGGTGCTGCAGAAGAACACGTTGGTCATTTCCGACAATTCGACCAGCCGGGAGCCGAGTTGGGTCTGCAGCGGCACCTCGAACAGGTTCGAACTGTGGATGATGCGCGCCACCTGTTCTCGCAGCGCCGCCACCAGCTTCGGATGGTTGTGGCCCAGCGTGTTCACCGCGATTCCCGCCAGGCAGTCGAGGTAGCGGCGCCCGTCGGTGTCGTAAAGCCATGGGCCGTCGCCGTGGCTGAAGGCCACCGGCTGCCGGGCATAGGTGTTCATCAGGGGCTGGGTCGCGGCCATTTCGGGTTTCCTGTTCGGTGCGCCGCGCGGCGACGCTCGAAAGACGCGGACGGCGACTGCGCGATTTCCCCGCCATCGGGAAACCGCCGCAGTCCACCGTCCTAATTGCTTGAATTGTAGGAGAAAGTGGCCCTTCGGCCAACGGCCCCTCGACCGCTGACAGGCTATACTCGCGGCTTCGAGCGGCGCCGTCGCGGTGCGGT
Source organism: Burkholderiaceae bacterium (assembly GCA_035443405.1). Classification (GTDB taxonomy): domain Bacteria; phylum Pseudomonadota; class Gammaproteobacteria; order Burkholderiales; family Burkholderiaceae_E; genus Zeimonas. Next base: position 4,311 of record DAORSF010000032.1, read on the forward strand.
GCTGCCCGCCTTCGATGATCGAACCTCCAGTCGCCAGGTCTTTCGTGATTCTCGGGCTCACCGGGGCGGGGCGACCGTTCCGCCCGAGCGACTGGGCCGAGCGCCTGTGCGGCGTGATGGCGGGCTTCCGCCCCCCGGGCGGCTCGGTGGCCGCGCACCTGGCCTATTCGCCGTACGTGATGCCGGGCTGGCGCGACGGCGTCAGGTGCGTGACCGTCGACGCGCGGCTGTACGAACTCGATCCGCTGGCCTACCGCTTCGTCGCCGGGTTCGCCGCCGACAACGGGCTGCAAGTCGTCTGGAGCAACTGAGTCGCACGTAGAATCCCTGCAATCCTTACGGGGCGGGATGAAGATTCCCGGCTAAGTGACCGGCGTGATTCGCTTTTTCTGCAACCATCGACTTGCAGGAAGCGGCTTGGGCGTGGTTAGAATCCGCGTGGGGAGATGAGTGTGCCGCAGGAGAACAACGACATGACCGAGGCATCCGATACCAGGCCCGAGTTCCGCGTGGCCGTCTTCGGCCTGGCCGCGAGACTCCAGAGCATGCTGGAGATCGTGCTGCGACACGCGCGGCACAACCGCTATCGCTTCGCGCTGTCGCCGACGCGCGGGCCGGGCGAATTCGACATCGCGCTGGTCGACATGACCGTGATCGGGGGCCCGGAGGTCGCGAGCACGCTGCGCCGCGTGCTCGAGGAGGATGCCGTGCTGCGGGTAGGCCGCCGAGCCGATCCCGACCGTCCCCGCGACGACCTGCTGCAGAGCACCTTCGTTGCCCAGGTGTTGTTCTCGCTGAACAAGGTCGTCGATGCACTGGTCGACCGGCGCCGCGAGGCGCAGGCCGAGCAGGCGATCGCTGCGGGAATGATCGTGTCGGAGCACGGCGAGCGGCGGCGGCCGCGCGCGCTGATCGTCGACGACAGCCCGACCGTGCGCCGCCAGCTGTCGCTGGCCCTGCACCAGATCGGTCTCGACAGCGAGGCGGTGGCCAGTGCGCGCGAAGCGCTCGACGTGCTGGCGATGCGCCGGTACGAGATGGTTCTCGCGGACGTGGTGATGCCGGACATGGACGGGTACAAGCTGACCCGCACCATCAAGCGCAACAAGGCGCTGCGCGGCATGCCGGTGATCATCCTGACCAGTCGCTCGTCGCCGTTCGACCTCGCGCGTGGCGCGCTGGCCGGCTGCAACAGCTACCTGGTCAAGCCGGTGTCGATGCAGTCGCTGCGGGACACGGTGCAACGGCACCTGAAGAAGCTCGCCCACCGGCGGCGAGCCGACAGCGAGTACAGCTTCGCCTGAACGGGCGCCTGGTCAGGCGCCCGGGCGTTTCAAGCCTTCACGCGGCTGCGGTATTCGCCGGTCCGCGTGTCGATCTCGATGCGGTCGCCGATCTCGACGAAGGCGGGCACCGGGATCTCGAAGCCGGTCGGCTTGATGCGGGCCGGCTTCATCACCTTGCCCGACGTGTCGCCCTTGACGGCCGGTTCGGTGTACTCGACCTCGCGCACGACGCTGTTGTCCATCTCGACCGAGATCGCACGGCCTTCGTAGAACGTGACCTGGCACGGCATGCCGTCGTCGAGGTAGTTGAGCACGTCGCCCATGCTCTCGGCCTCGATCTCGTACTGGTTGTAGTCGCCGTCGACGAACACGTACATCGGGTCGGCGAAGTACGAGTAGGTGACTTCCTTCTTGTCCAGCACCAGCACGTCGAATTTCTCGTCGGCCTTGTAGACCGACTCGGTCGCCGACCCGTTCAGCAGGTTCTTCAACTTCATCTTCACGACCGCGGCGTTGCGGCCGGACTTGTTGAATTCGGCCTTCTGGACGACCATCGGGTCCTTCCCGATCATGACGACGTTGCCGGTGCGCAGTTCCTGGGCGATTTTCATGAGGCGTGCTGTCGGTTCGGGGCCCCGGTCGGCGCGGCTTCGGCGAGGATGCGCGCGGCGTCGGGGGGCCGGTTTCTACGACCGGACGTGCGGACCGCCAGGCTGGCAAGCCGGACTCCGGGTAACCGCCGATTATAGCCGCTCGGCGCAGTACGCGACCAGCCGCGTCGCCAGATCGGTCTGTCCGCAGAGCTGCGTGGACCAGTCTCGATAGCGCGGCGCCAGCCCGGCAAGCCCCGCGTCGAACGCGTGCCAGGCCGGGACCAGCGCGCCGGCGCCGCTCCATGCCCGCATCATCGCGTCGGCCGCCGGGCCCGCACCGAGCCGCTCGAGGAACGCCTTCAGCTTGACGTGATGGGTGCCGTCGGCCTGCACGTACGGCTGCCAGACGAACGGGCGCGCCGCCCAGTGCGCGCGGATCCACGAGTCCTCGCCGCGCACGAAGTTCAGGTCGGCGCTCCACAGCAGGCGATCGTAGTCGTCGTGGCTCAGGAACGGGATCCGCTGCACCAGCACGCGGCCGCGGCGCAGCGCCCGGCCGGGCGACAACGAATCGCCCAGGAAGGCGGCCAGCGCGTCGTCGGCGCCGGCCTCGGGAACGAGCACCCGGCAGGACCGCTCGCCCTCGGCGACCGCCGCCAGCCACTCGGCGACCGGCGCGTCGCGGTAGCAGAACATCGTGACCAGGCGTTCGCCCGCCACGCGGTCGATGCCGAGGCGCGCGAGCCAGTCGCGCTGCGCGGGCGAGCCGACGAAGGCGTCGCGGCGCTCGAGCAGCGTGCGCTCGCGCAGCAGGCCGCCGCTGCGCTCGGTGAATCCCGGATAGAAGAAGTGCTCGAGCGCGCCGTCGTCGGGACGCGTCGACCGCAGCCCGTGGCAACCGTCGATCCAGGCCTCGGCGCTCAGGTATTCGAGGTGGACCCAGAGCGGGCGGGCAGGGCCGCCGGCCAGCGCGGCGCGCAGCGCCGGCGGCGGTTCGCAGCCGAATGCGCTGATCAGCACGTCGTCCTGCGCAGCGGTCCCCGGCGCGACGTTCCCGGCGGGCCAGGGCTCGACCCGGACCGCCTCGCGCGGATCCGCGCCGAAGCGCCCGAGCAGTTCGGGCCGGTCGATCGTCAGCGTGACGCGCCAGCCGAAGTCGCCCGCCAGCTGCCGGGCCAGGCGCCAGCACACGCCGGCGTCGCCGAGGTTGTCGACGACCCGGCACAGGATGCGGACCGCGCGGGTCAAGCGTCGCCTTCGCCGGGTCCGAACAACGCGTCGAGACTCGAGCGCGCGCCGCCGCTGCCGTCGGCGCGGGCACGCACGACCGCATACTCTTCCTCGATGCGATCGGCGTAGAACGATGCCGGGTTGGGCGCCGCGACGAGCCTGCGCCAGACCTCCGGCGGCACGGCCTTGTAGATGCGCCGCTCGCCGTCGACGAAGTCGATCTCGAGGCGCTGCTCGCGCGCGTCGTAGCCTGCGGCCTTCAGGCGGCCGCCGCGCAGTGGGCGACGTTCCATGCTCGCTCTCCATCCGGCAGCGCCGGCAACGGACCGATGTTGCACGGTCCGCGCAGCGCCGGCAACGTCAGCGGCCCAGTGCGAGGCCTTCGCGCCTCGGATCGACGCCGCCCTCGAGCCGGCAGTGGCCGGCGGCGCAGCGGCGTGCGATGCCGTGCAGGCCGCTGGTCATCTCGACCAGCTCGACCGGGTGGCCGCGTCGCGCGAGCGCCTCCGCGAGCGACGGCTCGGCGCGGCCGCGCTCGAGTTCGGTCGGCCCGTTGCGGCTGCCGACGTTCGGCAGCGAGATCGCGCGCTGGAGGTCGAGCCCGTCGTCCAGGACGGCGACCAGCACGCGCGCGACGTGCGACACGATCGAAGGGCCGCCCGGCGAGCCGATCGCCAGCACCAGCGCGCCGGTTGCACGGTCGAGCACGATCGTCGGCGACATCGCGCTGCGCGGTCGCTTGCCGGGTTGCACGCGATTGGCCACCGGCGCGCCGGCCTCTTCGGGTTCGAACGAGAAGTCGGTCAGCTGGTTGTTCAGCAGGAAGCCGCGCACCATCACACGCGCGCCGAAAGCGTTCTCGATCGAACTGGTCATCGACACGGCATCGCCGCGTGCGTCGACGATCGACAGGTGGGTGGTCGCGGCGAGTTCCGGACTGCGACCCTGCGCGCCCGTCGGCGCCGGGCCGCCGGGCGCGCCCGGCGCGGCGCGCACCATCGAGCGCTCGCCGATCAGCGCCGCGCGCGCCGCGAGGTAGCGCGGGTCGAGCAGCGATCCGCGCACCTCGCCGGGTGGATCTCCGGCGCGGCCTGGCAGCGCGGCGAAGGCCGGATCGGCGACGTAGCGGTCGCGGTCCGCGAACGCGAGGCGAGCCGCTTCCGTGAAGCGATGCACGCCGTCCTCGTCGAGGCGGCCGTCCGGCGTCGCCAGGCGCAGGGGGGCGGGCGTCGCACGCCAGTACGCGAGCATCTGCGCGATCGCGATCCCCCCCGACGAAGGCGGCGGCATGCCGCAGACGCGATAGCGGCGGTGGTCGGTGCACAGGGCCGCGCGCTCCAGCGGCCGGTAGAAGGCCAGGTCGTGCTCGCCGAGCAGCCCGGGATTGCGCGGATGCGCGCGCACCGCCTCGACGATGTCGCGCGCCACCTCGCCGGCGTGAAGGGCGAGGCTGCCCGAGGTCGCGATGCGCGACAGCGTGTCGGCCAGCGCCGGGTTGCGCAGGCGGTGGCCGACCGGCCAGGCGCGGCCGCGTGCATCGTAGAAGAGGGCGGCTGCGGCGGGGTCCTCGCGCAGGTGCGGGTCGCGCGCCAGCAACGCGTGCAAGCGCGGGCTGAGTTCGAAGCCGTCGCGCGCCAGCCGGATCGCCGGCTCGAAAAGGCGCCGCCACGGCAGCCGGCCGTGGCGGCGGTGTGCCAGCTCCAGCATCCGGACCAGTCCGGGCACGCCGACCGAGCGGCCGCCGACCAGCGCGTCGAAGAACGCCATCGGCTCGCCGTCGCGGGCGACGAACAGCGATGGCGTCGCGGCCGACGGCGCGGTCTCGCGGCCGTCGTAGGCGCGCACCGTGCGCGTGCCGGCGTCGTAGTACAGCAGGAACGCGCCGCCGCCGATCCCCGAGGACTGGGGTTCGACCAACGTCAGCACCATCTGCGCCGCGATCGCCGCGTCGACCGCGCTGCCCCCGGCCGCGAGCACGTCTCGCGCGGCGCGCGAGGCGTGCGGGTTCGCCGTCACGGCCATGAACTGGCGGGCCCGTGCCGCGCTGCGCTCGGTGAAGCCGCTCGAGGCCTCGGGTTGCGCCGGCCCCCGTGCGGCCGCCGGCGCGATCGACAGGGCCGCGGCGATCGTCGCGAAGACCACGACCCGGCCGGGCACGAGCCGGCCGGGGGCGAGCCGACCGGGCACGAAGTTCGCGCTCATCGGTTCATGATAACGTCGGTGTCGATCACCCACCGCGCCGACGTTCATGCCCACGATCATCGAGACCGCCGACGCGATCGCGTGCCAGAGCACCACCGCGCAGGCGATGATCGAATCGGCGCAGCGCCAGGCCGCGCGTGCGGCCGACCTGAATCCGATCGCCTACGTCGATTGGCCGGCGGCACTCGACGAAGCGCGGCGCCTGGACGCCGACGCGAAGGCCGGTCGCCGCCGAGGGCCGTTGCACGGCGTTCCGGTGTCCGTCAAGGACTTGTTCGCGGTGCGCGGGATGCCGACGCAAGCCGGCACGCGCGCGCCGCTTCCACCGCTGGGCCGCGACGAGGCCGAGGCGGTGTCGCGGTTGCGCGCGGCCGGTGCGCTGGTGTTCGCCAAGACCAACATGCACGAGATCGCGCTGGGCGCCACCGGCGAAAATCGCTGGACCGGGGACGTGAAGAATCCGTTCGACCCGGAGCGCCAGTCGGGCGGCTCGTCCAGTGGTGCGGCGGTTGCCGTGGCCACCGGCATCGGGGCGGCAGGCATCGGCAGCGACACCGGCGGCTCGGTGCGCATTCCGGCGGCGTTCTGCGGCGTCACCGGATACAAACCCAGCTTCGGAGCGATCCCGCTCGACGGCGCGCTGTACCTGTCGTGGACCTGCGATCACGCCGGTCCTCTGGCGCGCTGCGTCGACGACTGCGCGGCGCTGTTCGAGGTCATGGCGCGTCGCCGCGTCGCGCACGGCGCGGTTGGTCGCCGCCCCAGGCTCGCGGTGCCGGCGAAATGGCTCGCCGGTCGCCTGCAGCCGGCGGTGCGCGAACGATTCGCGCTCGTGCTCGCGACGCTGGCGAAGGAGCATGCGGAGATTGCCGAGGTCGTTGCGCCGGAACTCGCGCTCGCCTGGCAGTGCTACACGCCGATCGTGCGTGCCGAGGCGGCCTGGGTGCATCGAGCGGCGCTCTCGGTTGGCGGCCCCGGCTTCTCCGACCTCGTGCTGCCGGCGCTCGAGGCCGGGCGCGTGCTGCCGGCCGCCGACTACATCGACGCGCTGAAGGCTCGGGATCGCGCCTGCACCGGGCTCGACGCGCTGCTCGCCGGCGTCGACGCGATGATCCTGCCGACCAGCGCGGTGCTGCCGCCGCTGCGCGGCCAGGCCGAGATCGAGGTCGAGGGCGGGCGCATCACGGTGCGCGAGGCCGTGCTCGGACAGACGCTGCCGTTCTCGCTGTGCGGACTGCCGACGCTCAGCATCCCGGTCGGCCTGGTCGAGGGCTTGCCCGTCGGCTTGCAGGTCGTGGGGCGCCGCAACGGCGACGCGGCCTTGCTGGCCCTCGGGCGCTGGCTCGAAGCCACCGTTGGCGTGGCGACGATGCCGCCCGAGGACCTTTGACGCCGGCGAACGACGCGTCCGGCTCAGCGCGGCGCCATCCGGATCGCGCCATCGAGGCGAATGGTCTCGCCGTTGAGCATCGTGTTGGCGAAGATGTGCGCGACCATCTGCGCATACTCGTCGGGCCGGCCGAGCCGCGGCGGGAACGGCACCTGCCGCCCGAGCGACTCCTGGACGTCCTTGGGCATGCCTGCGAGCAGCGGCGTCAGGAACAGGCCAGGCGCGATGGTGACGACGCGAACACCGTCGCGAGACAGGTCGCGCGCGATCGGCAGCGTCATGCCGACGATGCCGCCCTTCGAGGCGG
>DAORSF010000033.1:0-11304 GCA_035443405.1 Burkholderiaceae bacterium
AAGAAGGACATGATCCTGGTCTCGGGCTTCAACGTCTATCCGAACGAGATCGAGGGGGTCGTCGCCAACCACCCGGGGGTGCTCGAGGTCGCCGCCATCGGCGTGCCCGACGCGAACTCGGGCGAGGCGGTCAAGCTGTTCGTCGTGAAGAAGGACGAGGGCCTCACCGAACGCGACCTGTTGCAGTACTGCGCGGAGAACCTCACCGGCTACAAGAAGCCGAAGTACATCGAGTTCCGGGTGGAGCTGCCGAAGACCAACGTCGGCAAGATCCTGCGGCGCGAGTTGCGCGACGAGGCGACCAGGAAGGCGGCGGCCTGAGCGAACGGCTCAGGCCATGCGCAGACGCAGCATCGGATAGTGGGTGGAACGGCCGAAGCGCGGGAAGGCTTGCGCGTCGGCGCGCAGTTCGCGCATCACCGGCGAGCGCAGCGCGGCCAGCAGGTCGTCCATCGCATCGAAGCGGACTTCGTTGCGGATCACCGTCGGGTCGGGACGCCAGCCCGGCAGCGGCGACCCGTCCGGCACGTGGCACAGCACGTCGCGAATCTGCGGCAGCCGCGCGAGCAGCGCGGGGTGGTGCGCGACGTAGTGCGCCGCGAAGGCCGCCGGATCGTCGACCGGGCCATAGTAGTGAACGACGAGCGAAAGCGTCGCTGCCGCGCGCCCGATGGCGGGATCGGGCAGCGGTTCACGGACGACGCGGAACACGCCGACGCGCCAGCGCCCCTCGGTCGCGGTCTCCGCGAGCGCCGCTTGCAGGCCGGCGTCGCCGATCAGTTCCCGCAGCGGCCCTGGCGAGCGCGCGCGGCACTCGACGATCGCGAACGGCGGAGGACCGTCTCCGAAGATCTCGAGACGAGCGTGTTCCGGGTGCGGCACGAAGGCGTCGACGCCGTCGACGTCCGCGGGCCAGGTGACGCGACGAAGCGCCTCCGTCAGCGCGTGGGCGGACGGCACGCTCGCCGGGGCGTCGGGGTCGAACGTGAAGGCGAGTGCGCAGGCGTCGATCATGGTCCGGATCCATTTGTCGAAGAAGACGGTGATGCGGAGAAGCGCGGCAGGAGTCGGTCGATGGCCTGCTGCGCTTCCCTGAGGGCGGGCATCCTGACGTGGCCGTACCCGCGAACGTTTTCGGGCAGGCGCGCGAACTCCAGCGCCGCGTCCATGTTGCCGATCGACAGCGACGCGGCCACGGCGTCGAGGCCTGCGCAGTAGCGCTCGGTGAAGCGGCGCTGCTCGACGCGCTCGGCCTGGTGTGCGAAGGGGTCGAGGCTGGTATTTCGCAGGAATCGGAGCGCCGCCAGCGCGCGCAACGGCACGACGATCCACGGCCCGAAGCTGCGCTTCGCGCGGCGCCCGTCGCTCGTGCTGCGGCGACCGGGCAGCCAGGCCGGGGCGAAGTGAAAGACCGGCCGGACGTCGTCGCCGTAGCGACGCCGCAAGTCGTCGAGGTAGTCCCGGTCGGTGACCAGGCGCGCGACTTCGTATTCGTCCTTGATGGCCAGCGCCCGGAACGCGTTGCGCGCGACGCTGGCGGCGAGCGCCCCGACCCGGCCTTGCACCGCGTGCTCCGCGGTCGCCACCCGCCCGGCGAGTGCGCTGTAGCGTTGCGCGAGCCGGCGATCCTGGTAGCGTTCGAGCTCGGACGCGAAGTAGGCCACGAGCGCGTCGTGCCCGGCGGGCGCAGCGCTGTCCTGCGCTGCGCACAGCCTCGCAGTGAGTTCGGGTTCGGCCGCGGCCAGCCGGCCCCACGCGAATGCGTCGAGGTTCGCCTGCACGGAGACGCCTTGCGCCCGGATCGCGTCCTCGATTGCCGTGCGGCCGACGGGTAGGTGTCCGTGCTGCGAAGCCGCGCCAACCAGCACCATGTTCGCGTAGATCGCGTCGCCGAGCGCGTGTCGCGCGATCGCCGGAGCGTCGATCGCCGACGCGTGCCCTCCGGCGAGTCGCTGGTCGATGAGCCGGCGGTAGTCGTCGACCGGCAGCGGCTGCTCCGGGTCGATCGCCTGCTCGAGCATCGGCGCGGCCTCGGTCGAGAGCACGGCGCGAGCGTCGGCCGACAGTCGGCCGACGACCGCGCGGGAGGCCGCGGTCGCAAGGTCGCCCGCGATCAGCAGGTCGGCGCTGCCCTCGGGAATGCGCGTCGAGCGCGCCAGCGCGTGTGACGCGCCGACGCGCAGGTACGTCGATACCTCGCCGCCCTTGCGAGCGAGGCCCGTGTTGTCGAGCTGAGTCACGTCCAGCCCCTCGATCGCGGCGGCGGCGGCGATCACCGCGCCCGCGGTGACCAGTCCCGAGCCTCCGACCCCGGCCAGCACGATGCCGAACGGCCGATCGGCGGGCAGCGGCGCGCGCGGCGGCTCGGTCAGCGCGGCGAGTGCATCGGCCGGCAGCGCCGGCCGGTCCTCCCGGTCGCGGCGCGCACCTTCGAGCGTCACGAAGCTCGGGCAGAACCCGTCGAGGCACGACAGATCGGTGTTGCACGAGGACGCGTCGATGCGTCGCTTCGATCCAAAGGGCGTGTCGACGCGCCGCAGGGCCCCGCAGTGGGACTTCGCGGAGCAGTCGCCGCAGCCTTCGCAGACCCGTTCGTGGATCGTCACGACCGGTTCGGACCCGAAGCCGGCGCCGCGTCGCACCAGTCGCCGCTTCTCGGTTGCGCAGATCTGGTCGTAGACGATCGCCGAGACGCCGCGGTACTCGCGGAACGAACGCATCAGCGCGCCGAGCTCGTCTCGGTCGGCCGCCTCCGTGCCCGGGGGAAGCCTCGGTTCGGCGCGCGGCAGGATCGCCCCTCGCCCCCGGACGACGGCGATGCGCCCGACGCCTTCGGCATGGAGTTGCCAGGCGATGCGCTCCGCGTTCGGCGCCCCTTCGACGGGCTGCCCGCCGGTCATCGCCACCGCGGAGTTCACGAGGATCTTGTAGGTGATCGGCACACGCGCCGCGAGCGCAGCACGGATCGCGAGAATGCCCGAGTGCGCAAACGTGCCGTCGCCGAGATTCTGGAACACGTGCGTCGTGTCGACGTACGGTGCGGCGCCGATCCAGTTCGCACCTTCGCCCCCCATCTGCGTGAGCGTGGCCGTGCGCGACTCGGGCACCCACATCGCCATCGAGTGGCAGCCGATGCCGGCGAGCGCGCGTGAACCCTCCGGCAGCCTCGTCGAGCGCGCGTGCGGGCAGCCCGCGCAGAAGTGCGGCACGCGCAGCGGGCTCGCGCGCGGCACCTGCTGCGAACAGGTCCGCGCCAGCCGCAAGCGCAGTGCCTCGAGCCGCTCGGAAGGCACCAGCGCGCTGGCGGCCAGTCGGTCCAGAACGACGCGGGCGACGGCCATCGGGCCGAGTTCGCCGTGCTCGGGGAGCAGCGGCCTGCCCTGCGGATCGTGCTTGCCGCACACGCGCGGCCTCTCGGGCGCGGGCCAGTGGTAGGCCATTGCCTTGAGCTGTGGCTCGACGACGGCGCGCTTCTCCTCGACGACCACCACTTCCTCGAAGCCGCGCAGGAACGCCGCATTGTCGCGATCCTCGAAAGGCCAGACCAGGGCGATGCGGCGCACGCCGATCCCCAGGCGCGACAACTCGCCGGCGCCGAAACCGAGGATCGCGAACGCTTCGCCGAGGTCGTTCAGCGCCTTGCCGGCCGCGAGGAAAGCGATGCGCTTGTCTCCGAGGGGCGCAACGAGCGTCCGGTCCAGCCGGTTGGCACGCGCGAATGCCTGCGCGGCCGGCAACCTGAAGCGCAGAGTCCTCTCGTCCTGCGCCCAGCGGTCGTCGGGGAAGCGGCGGTTGAGGCCGCCCGCCGGACGCTCGAAGTCGGCGGGCAGCATGAATCGGGTGGGCGCCCCGGCAAGCGGCAGCGGCGCACTGCTCTCGACGACGTCGGCGACCAGCTTCAGCCCGACCCACAGGCCGCACCAGCGAGACAGCGCGATGCCTGCGAGGCCGAGCTCGACGATGTCGCCGACGCTGCAGGGGTAGAGCACCGGCGAAAGGGCGGCGATCAGCGCCTGCTCGCCCTGGTTCGCGATCGTCGACGACGACGCGCCCGGGTCGTCACCGGTCGCGACCAGCACTCCGCCGCGCGACGCGGTGCCATCCATGTTGGCGTGCTTGAGCACGTCGCCGATGCGATCGAGCCCCGGGTTCTTCCCGTACCACAGCGCGAACACGCCGTCGCAGCGTGGCGCGCCGAAGCCGTCGACCTGCTGGGTACCCCAGACGGCGGTCGCCGCGAGTTCCTCGTTCAGTCCGGGTTCGAAACGGATCGCCGCCGCGTCGAGCCGGGAACGCGCGCGCCACATCGCGAGATCGACACCGGCGAGTGGCGAGCCGCGGTAGCCCGACACGAACCCCTCGGTGCGCAGGCCCGCGGCGCGATCGATGGCGTGCTGTCGCAGCATCAGCTGCACCAGTGCGTCGGTGCCGGAGAGCAGGCGAATGCCGGCAGCCGGCGACGCAGGCGCGACCGGTCCGCGATCGCGGCGAGTCGTCGCGTCGTCGCCGCCGTTGCCCGAGCGGCCTCCGCGCGGCGCGTCGTTCACCGCGGCCCGGCCAGGCGGTAGGCGCGCTCGGCCGCCAGCAGGAAGGCATTCATGCGTCGGCGCACCTCAGCGCGGTCGCGTGACTCGAACGCTTCGTAGAGGCCTTCCAGGCCGGCCAGCGCGGCGCGCTGGCTGCGAGGATCGGTCAGCGTCCTCAGGCGCACGACCTGCGCGTGGTCGACGTATCGCAGCACGGCCTCGACCAGCCGCGGGTTGGCCACGCGCTTGATCCACGCGGCGCGGAAGTCCATGTTCGCGGCGATCATCTCTTCGGCACTCGCCTGCTCGGCAGCCGTGCGCGCACGCCCGAGCGCAGCGGCCAGCGCCGCGAGATCCGGAGCGCGCAGCTCCGATGCCGAACTCGCGGCGGCTTGCGGCTCGAGCATCCTGCGCACTTCGAACAGGTGCCGGACGTCGTCTGCATTCAGCGCGGGCACCACGAAGCCGCGCGTGGTGCGCACCAGGTAGCCCTCGTTGACGAGCCTGAGAAGCGCCTCGCGCGCCGGCATGCGCGAGGTGCCGTAGGCGCGCGCGATGTCGAGGTCGACCAGCCGCTCGTGCGGCCCGACCTGCCCGCGCTGCAGGCGCGCGCGCAGGTCGGCGTGGATGCGCGCGCTCAGGCTGTCGGGCCGCTCGAGGGAGCGAATCGCTTTCACGGAGTCGGGCGGCGCCACGTCGAAACGGCTTCCTGTTGCGTAAAACGTATACAGTATATTATTGTCCCGCCAGAACGGAAGAAGATCGGAACAACGACCGCGCGGCATTTCGGGCCGCCCGGCGACACCCAAGGAGACCACGATGACCGTCACTCGTCGTGCCGTGCTTGCCGGCGCGGCTTCGCTTCCCCTCGTCGCCGCCACGCGGCGCGCGGCCGCCCAGGCCGAGGTGACGCTGAATGCGGTGCACTTCACGCCGGCCCAGGTCAGCTACGCGCGAAGCTTCCTCAAGTACGTCGAAAAGGTGAACGGCGCCGGTAAGGGGATCGTCCAGATCCGCGTGCGCGGCGGCCCCGAGGTCGTTCCGTTCCAGCAGATGGGCGAGGCGCTGAAGAACGGCCTCGTCGACATGGTCAACTACCCCGCGGGGCCGATGCTCAACCTGGTGCCCGAGGGCGAGGTGTTCTCGGCGACATCGAAGAAGCCGTGGGAGTTGCGCGCGAACGGCGGCTTCGAGCTGATCGACGGGATCTTCGCCGCGAAGGCCAATGCGCGCGTGCTGGCTCACGTCGATGGCGGCGCGGGCTTCCACATCTTCACGGTCGACGAGCCGGTGCGCACCGCCGACGGCGGCGTCGACTTCTCGAAGCTGAAGATCCGCAGCGCCGCGCTGTATCGAGAATTCCTGGAGAGCCTCGGCGCCGGCGTCGTGGTCCAGAGCCCCGGCGAGACCTACACGTCGCTCGAGCGCGGGCTGGTCAACGCGAACTGCTACACGGTGCTCGGCTACCAGAACTTCGGCTGGAACAAGTTCACGCGTTTCCGGATCGACCCGGGCTTCTTCCAGACCGACGTGCTGGTCATGGTCAACAAGGCGAGCTGGGACAAGCTCGGCGCGCCGGCGCGCAAGATCCTGCAGGACGTCGCGATCGAGCACGAGCGCGACAGCTACGAGGCCAACCTCGCAGGCACCCGCGAGCACGGCGATCAGATGATCGCGGCAGGCATGAAAGTGGTCGCGCTGCAGGGGGCGGCGCGTGCCGCCTACCTCGACAAGGCGGCACGGGTGAGCTGGGAGCGGCTCGCGAAGCGCGACGCGTCGCGGCTCGCGGAGCTGCGCGCCAAGTTCGCCGGCTGACGCGACGCCTGCCGGTCTCGGGGCGGGCAGGCAGAGGTCGGCATCGCATGGCCAGGCTGTTCGACCTGTCCGGGCGCGCCGCGAGCGCGCTCGCCAGACTCACCATGGCGCTGCTCGCTCTGATCGTGCTGCTGGTCTCGGCCGACGTGCTGTCGCGCAACCTCGGGTACTCGCTCGTCTGGGGTGCCTCGCTCACCGAATACCTGCTGGTCTACGTGACGTTCCTGCCGATGCCCGAGCTGGTGCGCGGGAAGGGACACGTCTGCGCCGACTTCCTGCGCCGGGCCCTGCCCGTGTCCGTGCGCCGCGCCGTCGAGCGCATCGTCTACGCCGCCTGCGTCGCGATCTGCGCCTATCTCGGCGCGGTCGCGCTCGGGAGCCTCGTCGAGACGCTGCGCTCGGGTGCCTACGAAGTGCGCACCTTCGACATGCCGCGCTGGCTGATCTACCTGCCGATGGTGATCGGGCTCTGGTTGTCGGCGATCGAGTTCATGCGCTACCTGTTCGGGCGTGACTCGCTGTACGACGCCGACCCTGCCGCCGCGGAGGGCTTCTGATCGTGGAGTGGCAGGTCGCGCTCGCGGTCATGCTCGGGGCGCTGCTCGCGCTGATGGGGCTCGGAATGCCGGTCGCGCTCGCTTTCTTCGCGACCAACATCCTCTGCATCTTCCTCTTCATGGGCGGGTCGGTCGGCGTGGCGCAGATGGTCACGAACTTCGGCGACGCGGTGTCGATCTATGCGCTGACCCCGCTGCCACTGTTCATGATCATGGGAAGCCTGTTCTTCCGCTCGGGGCTCGGCGAGAACGTGTTCCGGGCGATCGACATGTGCATCGGCAGCCTGCGCGCGCGGCTCGCCTACCTGACCGTGCTCTCGGGCGCGGTCTTCGCGTCGCTGTCGGGGTCGAGCATCGCGAACACCGGCATGATGGGCTCGACGATGGTGCCGACGATGCTCGGCCGTGGCTACCGGCCGCACATGGCTTTCGGTCCTGTCCTGGGGGCGGGCTCGCTCGCGGTGATCATTCCGCCGTCGGCGCTGGCAGTCCTGCTCGGGTCGCTGGCGCAGATCGACGTCGGTGCGCTGCTGATCGCGGGGGTGCTGCCGGGATTCATGCTTGCGGCGATGTTCATCGCGCTGATCTACGTCCAGGCGGCGATCGACCCGGACGCGGCACCGCAGTACGAGGTCGGGCGCTACACGCTGCGCGAGAAGCTCGCCGCGGTGATGGTCAACGTCGTGCCGATGTCGGTGATCGTGTTGCTCGTGGTCGGCACGATCATCCTGGGGATCGCGTCCCCGACCGAGTCGGCGGCGCTCGGATGTCTCGGCGTCGCCGCGCTGCTGGTGGCGTACCGGCGCTTCTCGTGGGCGGTGGTGCGCAAGACCCTCGACGACGCGATGAAGGTGACCGCGATGACCTTCCTGGTGATCGCGGCGTCGACCACCTTCGCGCAGGTGCTCGCGTTCTCGGGTGCCTCGGGGGGCTTCGTCCAGTGGTTGTTGTCCTTCGGGGCCTCGCCGATGCTGCTGCTGGCACTGATGATCGGCTCGATCGTGCTGCTCGGCATGTTCATGGACCAGCTTTCGATGATGCTGATCACGCTGCCGATCTTCGTCCCGATCGCGCAGTCGCTCGGCTTCGATCTGGTCTGGTTCGGGCTGATGCTGCTGCTTGCCTACGAGATCGGCTTCACGACCCCGCCCTTCGGGCTGCTGCTGTTCGTCATGCTGGGCGTCGCTCCGCCCGGCACGACGCTCGGCACGGTCGCGCGAGCGGCGCTGCCGTACATCCTGTGCACGATCGCCCTGATCGTGCTGATCGCCGCCTTTCCGCCACTTGCCCTGCTGCTGCCGGGACTGAAGTAATCGCCCCCGCGCGATCCGCACCGCGCCGGGCTTTCCATCCGGGCGCCAGGCGCGCAGCCGGGCGTCAGGCGCGCAGCCGGAACCGCTGCAGCTTCCCCGTCTCCGTTCGCGGCAGCGATTCGCGGAACTCGACCGCGCGCGGGTACTTGTACGGCGCGATCGTCTTCTTGACGAAGTCCTGAAGCGCGGCGGCCATCGCCGCGTCGTCCTTGCAGCCGGGCTTGAGCACCACGAAGGCCTTGACGATCTGGCCCCGCTCCTCGTCGGGGATGCCGACCACGCCGCATTCGGCCACGGCCTCGTGCAGCATCAGCGCGGCCTCGACCTCCGGGCCGGCGATGTTGTAGCCGCCCGAGACGATCATGTCGTCAGAACGCGCCTGGTAGTAGAAGTAGCCGTCGGCATCCATCGTGAAGGTGTCGCCCGGCAGGTTCCAGCCCTGCCTCACGTAATTCAGCTGGCGCGCGTCGGCGAGGTACCGGCAGCCGGTCGGGCCCTTCACCGCGAGCTTGCCGATCGTGCCCGGCGGCAGTTCGTTCATCGCTTCGTCGACGATGCGCGCCTGGTAGCCAGGGACGACCTTGCCGATCGCGCCGCGTCGCACCGCTTCGGGCGGCGACGACACGAAGATGTGGATCATCTCGGTCGAGCCGATGCCGTCGATGATCTCGATGCCGGTAGCCTGCTTCCACAGCTGCCGCGTCGCGTCGGGCAGTGCCTCGCCGGCCGACACGCACTTCTTCAGCGACGACAGGTCGAAGCGCCCTGCGATCGGCGCCATCTGCCGGTACATCGTCGGCGCGGTGAACAGCACGCTTGCGCGGTGACGCTGGATCGCGCCCAGCAGCGTCTCGGGAGTGCCCCTTTCGAGCAGCACCACCGACGCACCGACCCGCATCGGGAAGCACAGCATGCCGCCCAGCCCGAAGGTGAACGCCAGCGGCGGCGTGCCGCAGAAGACGTCGTCGGGGTCCGGGCGCAGCACGTGGCGCGGGAACAGGTCGCACATTGCGACGATGTCGCGTTGAAAGTGCATCGTGCCCTTCGGCGTGCCGGTGGTGCCCGACGTGAACGCGATCAGCGCGACGTCGTCCTGCGCGGTGTCGCAGGCTGCGAAGCGGGTCGGCATTTCCGGCAGGTGCGTTTCGAGCGCGTCGGCCGCACCGCTGCCGTCGTTGAAGAACATCGACTGTTTCATCGACGGCGTCTCTCGCATCAGCGCGTCGAGCTCGTCGCGCAGCTGGATGTCGCACAGCGCGGCCGAAACCTTCGCCTTCGCAACCACCGGTGCGAGGTCCTTCGCGCGCAGCAGCGGCATCGTCGGCACTGCGACCAGCCCGGCCTTGATCGTCGCGAGCAGGCAGGCCGCCATCATCGGGTTGTTCGTGCCGCGCAGCAGCACGCGGTTGCCGGGCACCAGTCCCATGCGGACGCGCAGCGCGTGCGCGATCTGGTTCACGCGCACGTACAGCTGGTAGTAGGTGCAGGCGGCTGAGTCGGTGCGCAGCGCGATTGCGTCGCCGAAGCCGCGCTCGACCATCCGGTCGAGCAGTTCGGCCGTCGCGTTCAGGCGCACGGGATACTGCGTGTCGGGCGATTGCGGCAGGTCGGGCCACTGATCGGGCGGCGGGAGGTTGTCGCGCGAGAAGCTGTCGACGTGGGCGGACTGGTACATCCCATCTCCTTCGTGAAGGGGCGCCGGCGGCAGTGCGTCCGCCGAGCGCCGCGCTAGCGGCCAGCCTGCCTCGCGACGCCGGCTCGCCGCAAGCCGGCAAGGAGCCCCGGCTTGAGCTTGCCCAGCAGCGCGTGCAGTTGCAGTTGCTCGCTGCGCGACAGCGCGTCGAACAGCGACACGACCCTGCGCTCGTGGCCGGCGGCCATCTCGGCGAAGCGGCGGCGCCCGTTCGGCGACAGCTTGAGCCGGATCGCGCGCCGATCGTCGGCGACGGGCTCGCGGGTGATCCACCCTTCGGATTCGAGCTGGTCGGCCAGGCCGGTGACGTTGCCGCCGGTCACCATCAGGCGCTGCGACAACTCGCTCATCCTGAGCCCCTGCGGATGCCGTTCGAGCTGCGCCAGCAGGTCGAACCGCGGCAGCGTCGAGTCGAACTCGCTACGGAGCGTCCTGCGCACCGAGGCCTCGATCAGGTTGGTGCAGGTGAGCAGCCGCAGCCAGAGCTTCAGCGCGGTGTGGTCGTGCGCCTGGACGCGCGTTTCGTGGTCCAGCGGCGGGGCGAGCCCGGCATCGTCGGTCGTCTCCATGCCGGATAGTTTAAGTCCGAAATGTTCCGGCCTCAACGATTCGCGGCGGAACACCTGTGCGGGCGAATGCAGCGAATGGAACCGGCGGGCAAGGGCAGCGGGCGAAAAAAAAGCGCCGGGTTTCCCCGGCGCCTTCAAGCCTGCTTCGACAACCGGCTTGCGCCGGTGATCGATCAGAACATGTGGCGAACGCCGACCGCGAAGCCTTTCGGGTCCGCGCCGACCGCGCCGGCAGCGACGCTGTTGTCCGACGCCAGCAGCGAGAAGCTGCCCGCGTCGTTGTTGCGCACCATGCCGTACGTCGCGTACAGGTTCGTGCGCTTCGACAGCGGATGCACGTAGGCGAGACCCAGGATGGTCGCCTTCGGATCGCCCGCGACGTCACGCTTGATCTGCAGCATCTGACCCATCAGTTCGCCCGCGCCCAGCTTGACGCCGACGCCGACGCCGATACCGTCGGTATCGACACCGGCCGGCGTCTCGGTCGTGCCGTAGGTGGCCGTCACGCGCAAGCCGCCGAAGTTCCAGCCGCCGCCCAGGCCCATTTCCTTCTTGGCGTCACCGGCCGCGTCGTTCAGCTCCTGGTAGTAGATCTGCGCGACCAGCGGGCCGCCCTTGTAGACCACCGCCAGGCCCCAGCCGTCGCCGGCCTCGTTCGGGTCGACGTTGGTCTCGCCCGTGGTGTAGAAGCCCGTCAGGGTCAGTCCACCGCCGAAGGCGGGGCAATCCGGCGACGGACCGGCCATGCACTTCGTGTTGCCGAAGGCCGGGCTGGTGTACCAGATGCCGTTGCTGGCGCGGGTCGTGATGCCGCCGGCGCCGGCCGTGTAG
>DAORSF010000034.1:0-11234 GCA_035443405.1 Burkholderiaceae bacterium
AGGCCGCCGGGGCCCGGTTGCGCCGCCGGGGGCCGGGCGCCCCTTCGCCCGGTCACCGTCGACGTGGATCCGCCGTTCGACCTTCTTCTCTTCTCAGGGATTGGCGGGACGCTGTGCCGACTTCGGGCGGAACGCCTTGCAGACCGCGTCGTGGGTCTCGACGTACGGCGCGCCGATCAGGTCGAGGCAGTAGGGCACCGCGGCGAAGATGCCGTGGACTTTCTGGCGGCCGTCGGCGTCCTTCAGGCCTTCGAGGGTCTCGCGGATCGACTTGGGCTGGCCGGGCAGGTTCACGATCAGCGACTGTCCGCGGATCACCGCGACCTGCCGCGACAGGATCGCGGTGGGGACGAAGTTCAGGCTGATCTGGCGCATCTGCTCGCCGAAGCCGGGCATCTCGCGATCGCCGACGGCCAGCGTCGCGTCGGGCGTCACGTCGCGCGGCGCCGGGCCTGTCCCGCCGGTGGTGAGCACCAGGCTGCAGCCTTCGCGATCGACGAGTTCGGCCAGCGTGCGCTCGATCCCGGCGCGCTCGTCGGGGATCAGGCGCACGACCGCTTCCCACGGCGTCGCCAGCGCCGAGGCGAGCCACTGCTGCAGGCCGGGAATGCCCTGGTCCTGGTAGACGCCCTGGGAGGCGCGATCGCTGATCGATACGAGCCCGATGCGGATCGGGCGTGCGGCGTCGCTCATCGCGGGCTTCTCCTGTGTTCTGGTTCGCGCGGATCAGCCGAGCCGGTCGCGCAGCTTGCGGAAGAGTTCGCGGTAGGCGCGCCCGGGGCCGCCGGCCGAGAGCTCGCGGCGCGCGCGCGGCACCAGCGGCTCGATCCCGTCGCGGGTGTCGGGATACTGGTCGAGCCAGTTGCGCAGCACCTGGTCGTCCGCGAGGATGCGCTCGCGCCAGCGCTCGGCGGCGTGCATCACCGCGGTCGCGACGCGGTGCTCGCGCGTCTCGTCGGCCAGCGCGGCGCGCAGCGCGTCGGCGTCGACGTCGCGCATCAGGCGCCCGATGTACTGCAGCTGCCGGCGGCGCCCCTCGTGCGCGCGGATCTCGCGTGCCATGCGCACGGCGTCGATCAGCTCCGGGCTGATCGGCAGCCTCTGCAGGCGGTCGTCGGCCAGCGGCAGCAGGCTCTCGCCCATCTGCTGCAGCGCCAGCATGTCGCGCTTGCGCTGCGACTTGCTCGGGCCTTCGACGGTCGCGGCGCGCGCGGCGCCGGCGGCCGGGCCGTGGTCGTCGGGACGGGAATCTCGGGCTCTGGAACGCATCGCGTGGAGGCTGGAACGGCGCTGCTATGATACCCGGCCCCACCGCAGCCCCGAGTGAGACGACCACCGATGTTCGAGTACGACCAGGCCAGACTGCGCGAGATCGCCGACGCCGTGCTGGGGTTCGCGCGCGAGTTCGGTGCCAGCAGCGCCGCGGTCGACGTGTCGGAGAACAGCGGCCTGTCGGTCAACGTGCGCAAGGGCCGGATCGAGACGATCGAGCAGAACCGCGACAAGGGACTCGGCGTCACGGTCTACTGCGGCCAGCGGCTGGGCCACGCGAGTTCGACCGACTTCTCGCCTGCGGCGTTGCGCGAAACCGCGAATGCGGCGTGGCAGATCGCGCGGTTCACCGCCGAGGACCCCTGCGCGGGCCTGCCCGATCGCGACGCGCTCGCCACCGAGCAGCCGGACCTGAAAGTCTTTCACCACTGGCCGATCACGGTCGACGAGGCGGTCGACATCGCCAGGCGTACCGAGCGCGCCGCCTTCGACACCTCGCCGGCGATCACGAACTCGGAAGGCGCGTCGGTGTCGGTGAGCCACGGGCACTTCGTCGCGGCCAACAGCCTCGGCTTCGTCGGTGGCTACCGTTACAGCCGCCATTCGATCGCCTGCTCGCCGATTGCGGGCCGGCGCGGCGAGATGCAGCGCGATGACTGGTACTCGTCGCACTGCGACCCGGCGCGACTGGCCGATCCCGAAGCGCTGGGCCGCTACGCGGCCGAGCGCGCGCTGGCGCGGCTGGGGGCTAGGCGACTCGGCACGCGCCGCGTGCCGGTGCTGTTCGAGGCGCCGCTGGCCTGCGGGCTGCTCGGGCACTTCGTGCAGGCCGCCAGCGGCGGCGCGCTGTACCGGCGCGCCAGTTTCCTCGTGGATTCGCTCGGCCAGCGGCTGTTTCCCGAGCACGTCGACATCGTCGAGGACCCGCACCGGGTCGGAGAATCGGGCAGCACGCCGTTCGACAACGAAGGCGTGGCCACGCACCGCCGGCACGTGGTCGAGGCCGGCGAGCTGAAGGGCTACTTCCTGTCGACCTACTCGGCGCGAAAGCTGGGCATGAAGACCACCGGCAATGCCGGCGGATCTCACAACCTGTCGCTGGCGAGCCGCGCGACGCGGCGCGGCGATTCGTTCGAGGCGATGCTGCGCAGGCTCGGCACCGGCCTGCTGGTCACCGACCTGATGGGGCAGGGCGTGAACTACGTGACCGGCGACTATTCGCGGGGTGCGAGCGGCTTCTGGGTGGAAGGCGGGAAGATCGCGCACCCGGTGGAAGAAATCACGATCGCGGGCAACCTGCGCGACATGTTCCGGGGCATCGCGGCGGTGGGCGCCGACGAGATCACGCGCGGCACCAAACGGACCGGGTCGGTCCTGATCGACGAGATGGCGGTGGCGGGAAGCTGATCGGCGCGTCGTGCGGGGCTCAGTGCACCCAGCCGGCGAGCAGTCGCCGGACTTCATCGGGGTCGGCCTTCGCCCCGGAGAACTGCGACACGATCGGCGCGAGTGCCATGGTCAGTTCGTCGAGCAGCGCTTCGGCTTCGACGGGGACCGCGACCGCCTCCGCCGTTCCGCGCTCGGCGAACAATTCGTCGGCGCGCTGGACGAGGGCGAGGTAGCGGCGAAGCAGGCGGCGATCGGTCATGGCGGGCTCCTGTTCGGAAGGGATCCCGGTCAACGGTATGCTGGGATAGTGGGCGGCCAGATGCAAGGACACGAGGAACTGCTTCACGATGAGCAAGGCCTTCACGAAGGACGATGCGCCGGACGATCTCGACGAACTCGATGCCGTCGACGAAGCGGCGCAGCCGGCGCCGGGCGGCCGCAACTACATCACGCGCGCTGGCTACGAGCGCCTGAAAACCGAGCTGCTGAACCTCATCGACGTCGAGCGGCCGGAGGTCGTTCGGGTCGTGTCGTGGGCAGCGTCCAACGGCGATCGCTCTGAGAACGGCGACTACCTGTACGGCAAGAAGCGGCTGCGCGAAATCGACCGGCGCATCCGCTTCCTGACGAAGCGCCTCGACGCCGCGGAAGTCGTCGACGCGGCGCGGCAGGAAAACGTCGACCAGGTCTTCTTCGGGGCCACGGTGCGCTACCTGCGCAACGGCGAGCGCGAGGAAACGGTGCGCATCGTCGGCATCGACGAGGTCGACCCTGCGCAAGGCTGCGTGAGCTGGATCTCTCCGGTCGCGAAGGTGCTGCTCAAGGCGAGGGAGGGCGACGTGCTGAGCTTGCGCACGCCGCTGGGCGTGGACGAACTCGAGGTGCTGTCGATCAGCTACGCGTGATCCGGGCGACCTCGGAGAGCCGGCGCAGGTTTCGCATCACCTGCGCGAGGTGCACCCGGTCGCGCACCAGGATCGCGAAGCGCAGCGTCGCCGATTCGCCCGGATCCTCGTCCATCGCGACGTGGGCGATGTTCGCCTCGCTGGCCGCGATCTCGGCCGCGACCTTGCCGAGCACGCCGCGGTCGTTGCGCACGTGCACCTCGATGCCGGTGCGGAACTGGCCGGCGATGTCGTCGGCCCAGTCGACGTCGATCCAGCGCTCGGCGTCCTTCTCGCGCTGCCGGTGCGCGACCTTGCAGTCGGCGCGGTGCACGAACAGTCCGTGGCCGCCGCGCAGGTGGCCGATGATCTCGTCGCCCGGCAGCGGGTGGCAGCACGGCGAGTAGGTCACCGCCGCGCCTTCACTGCCGTTGATCTGCATCGGCGCCGGTCGCGGCAGGATCAGCGTGGCGCCGGTGGGCTTGCCGGCGAACTGCAGCGCGATCGTGCGCGCGATCACCGGAGCGAGCCGCTTGCCCAGGCCGATGTCGGCGTAGAGTTCCTCGACGCCCTTGGCGCCCGCGTCGCGCGCGCCGCGGTCGAGCGCGGCGGCGTCGAGGTCGGCGGCGTCGATGCGCAGCGTGGCGAGCGCCTGCTCGAGCAACCGGCGCCCGAGCTCGACCGATTCGCGGTACTTCAGCGTCTTCAGGCACTGGCGGATGCCGGCGCGCGCCTTGCCGGTTCGCACGAAGCTCAGCCAGTTCGGATTGGCCTTCGAGTTCGGATCGGTGACGACTTCGACGAGGTCGCCGTTCTGCAGCTCCGTGCGCAGCGGCACCTGGCGCTGGTTCACGCGCGCGGCCACCGCCTGGTCGCCGATGTCGGTGTGCACGCTGTAGGCGAAGTCGATGATCGTCGCGCCGCGCGGCATCGCGCGGATCTGGCCGCGCGGCGTGAACACGTAGACCGCGTCCGGGAACAGGTCGACCTTCACGTGCTCGATGAACTCGAGCGAGTCGCCGGTCTGGCTCTGGATGTCGAGCAGCGACTGCAGCCACTCGTGCGTGCGCTTCTGCAAATCGGTGAAGCTGTCCTTGTCGGCCTTGTACAGCCAGTGCGCGGCGACGCCGGACTGCGCCACGTGCTGCATCTCGCGCGTGCGGATCTGGAACTCGACCGGCGTGCCGAAGGGGCCGACCAGCGTCGTGTGCAGCGACTGGTAGCCGTTGATCTTCGGGATCGCGATGTAGTCCTTGAAGCGACCGGGCACCGGCTTGAAGGCCGCGTGCAGCGCGCCCAGGGCCAGGTAGCACTGCGGGACGGTGTCGACCAGCACGCGGAAGCCGTAGATGTCGAGCACCTGCGAGAACGACAGGCGCTTGTCGCGCATCTTGCAGTAGATCGCGTAGAGCGTCTTCTCGCGGCCGAACACCTCGGCGTTGACGCCGGCCTCGGGCAGCGCCTTCTGCGCCGCCTCGAGGATCTTGCCGATCACCTCGCGCCGGTTGCCGCGCGCGGCCTGCACCGCCTTCTGCAGCGTGCGGTGGCGGAACGGGTACAGGAACTTGAACGCCAGGTCGACCAGTTCGCGGAACAGTTCGTGCAGGCCCAGGCGGCTGGCGATCGGTGCGTAGATGTCGAGCGTCTCGCGCGCGATGCGGCGCTGCTTGTCGGCCGGCACCGCGTCGAGCGTCTGCATGTTGTGCAGGCGGTCGGCGAGCTTGATCAGGATCACGCGCACGTCGCGCGCCATGGCCAGCAGCATCTTGCGGAAGCTCTCGGCCTGCTGCTGCTCTTTCGACGCGAACTCGACGCGCTCGAGCTTGGACAGGCCGTCGACCAGTTCGGCCACCGGCGCGCCGAAGCGCTCGATCAGGATCTGCTTGGCGACGGTCGTGTCCTCGATCACGTCGTGCAGCAGCGCGGCCATCAGCGCATCGGCGTCGAGCTTCCAGCCGCACAGGATCTCGGCCACCGCGATCGGATGCGAGATGTACGGTTCGCCGCTCGAGCGGAACTGGCCGAGATGCGCCTCGTCGCTGAAGCGATAGGCGTCGCGGATGCGCCGAAGGTCCTGCTTGGGCAGGTAGGCGCCGGCCTTGCGGGTGAGGCCGGCGAGCGACACGACCTGCCGTTCGTCGGCGACGGCCACGAAGCCGCCGTCGGCGAGAGCGGTCGGCGGTGCCGCGGCCCGTCGGCGCCCGCGCTTGGCGGGCGGGGTGACCGGGGGCGTGTTCTGCATGGCCATGTCCGCTGCGACCGAGGCGGAGCCGGCCGTCAGCTCATCAGGTGGGGACGCGTCGCAGCATTTCGATGCCCACCTTGCCGGCGGCGATCTCGCGCAGGGCGGTCACGGTCGGCTTGTCCTTCGACTCGATCTTCGGCGCGTGACCCTGCGCGAGCATGCGCGCACGGTAGGTGGCCGCCAGCGTGAGTTCGAAACGGTTGGGAATCTGCTTCAGGCAGTCTTCGACGGTGATGCGGGCCATGTCACACCTGTTTGCGTTTGGTGATGCCCAGTGCGGCAAAGGTTGCCGGATGCCGGGCATGCTGTTTCGGGAAGCGCAGCCGGGCCGCCGCAACGATCGTCCGGAGATCGCCGAGCGCGCTTGCAAAGTCTTGATTAATAATAACATATTGAAACCGATGCGCCTGCTTGAGCTCGGCCTCGGCCGCGGCCACGCGGCGCTCGATCACTTCGGCGCTGTCCTGGCCGCGCTGCGTCAGGCGTTCGCGCAGCACGCCGATCGATGGCGGCACGATGAACACGCCCACGGCGTCGGCGAACAGGCGCTGCACCTGCACCGCGCCCTGCCAGTCGATCTCCAGCACGATGTCGACGCCCGCGGCGATGCGGTCCTCGATCCACGTGCGCGACGTGGCGTACAGGTTGCCGTGCACTTCGGCCCATTCGAGGAACTCGCCGGCGTCGCGGCGCCGCCCGAACTCGGCCTGGTCGACGAACACGTAGTCGCGGCCATCGACTTCGCCGGGGCGCGGCGCCCGTGTGGTGAAGGACACCGACAGCTGCATCACCGGCGCGTCGGCCAGCAGCGCGCGCACCAGCGAGGTCTTGCCGGCGCCCGACGGCGCGGCGACGACGAACAGGCTGCCGGGGCCGGAGTGAGGCGATGACATGGCGGTCGCGCGGTGCTTCATTCGACGTTCTGTACCTGCTCGCGCATCTGCTCGATCAGGACCTTGAGCTCGATCGCCGCGCCGGTCAGGTCGATCGCCGAAGCCTTCGATCCGAGCGTGTTGGCCTCGCGATTGAACTCCTGCATCAGGAAGTCGAGCCGCTTGCCGGCCGGGCTGCCGGCGTCGAGGACGCGCCGCAACTCGTCCACGTGCGCCTGCAGCCGCGACAGCTCCTCGGCGACGTCGATGCGCAGCCCGTAGGCGGTCACCTCCTGGCGCACCCGCGCCATCGTCTCCTCGAGCGGCACCGGCGCGTCGGCCTGCACGAGCGCGCCGCGCAGCCGCTCGACCAGCCGGGCCTGCCAGGCCGCGAGCAGCTCGGGGCTGCGCGCCTTCAGCGGTTCGACGATCGCGCAGATCGCGGCGGCGCGGTCGTGCAGGAACGTTGCGAGCTTCTCGCCCTCGCGCACCCGGCTGGCGACGAACTCGTCGAGCGCCTGGTGTGCGGCGGCGAGGACCTCGGGCGCGAGTGCCTCGGCGCTGTCGGGTTCGCCGAGCACGCCCGGCCAGCGAAGGACTTCGCCGACCGTGGGCGGCGTCGCCTGCGGCAGCGCCTGGACGACCTGGCGGGCCAGTTCGGCAACTTGCCCGAGCGCGCGGGAATCGAGCTGCGGCGCCGCATCGCCGCGGGAGACGCTGCGAAAACCGACGCGGCATTCGACCTTGCCACGCCCGACCGCGCCGGTGATCAACTCGCGCAGGGCCGGCTCGACCGTGCGCAACTCGTCCGGCACGCGGAACGACAGGTCGAGGAAGCGCGAATTGACGCTGCGGATCTCGACGCTGACCTGCCCGCCGGGGGCTTCGCGCGCGACCTGCGCGTAGCCGGTCATGCTCTGCAGGGGGCGCCGCTCGGCGGTTCGTTTGCTCAAGATCGGTCTTCGGGGCGGGAAGTCTTTAGAATGCGCGGACAGGCATCACCGACAGCCAGGACGACTCCTCCGACGCGATGGGCACCCAGACGAATGCGCCGCTGCCCGCCGGGCACGAACTTGGCGGATACCGTATTGTAAGGAAGATCTCGAGCGGCGGATTCTCGATCGTCTACCTGGCCGAGGACGCTGCGGGCGAGAAGTTTGCGGTCAAGGAGTACCTGCCCAGCGCGCTGGTCAAGCGCAGCGAGGGGCAACTGGTGCCCGACATCCCGGCGGCCAACGAGATCACCTTCCGCAACGGGCTGCGCTGCTTCTTCGAGGAGGGCCGCGCGCTGGCGCGCATCTTCCATCCGAACGTGGTGCGCGTCGTCAACTTCTTTCGCGCCAACGAGACCGTCTACATGGTCATGGCGTGGGAGCGCGGCCGCAGCCTGCAGGAGATCGTCCTGCGCCACCGCGGGCGCCAGCCCGGCAAGGAGGTCCTGCCCGAGCGCCACGTGCTGCGCGTGTTCAACCTGGTGATGAACGGACTGCGCGAGGTCCACGCGAACCGGCTGCTGCACCTGGACCTCAAGCCCGCCAACGTGTACCTGCGGCTCGACGGCACGCCGCTGCTGCTCGACTTCGGCGCCGCGCGGCGCACGCTCGACGCCGAGCCGCAGAAGCTGTTCCCGATGTACACGCCGGGCTTCGCCGCGCCCGAGTTGTACCGGCGCACCCAGCAGCTCGGCCCCTGGACCGACGTCTATGGCGTGGGGGCGAGCATGTTCGGCTGCATGTCGGGGCAGCCGCCGCAGCCTGCCGACCAGCGCGAGCTCGACGACAAGGTGCCCGAGGCGATCGACGCGTTGTCGGGCGTCTACTCGCGCCCGCTGCTCGACCTGGTCGGATGGTGCCTGAAGCTCAACTCGCTCGAGCGTCCGCAGAGCGTGTTCGCGCTGCAGCGCGCATTGCGGCGCATCCGGGCGCCCGCCGACAAGGTCGGCAGACCGTCCACCACGGGCCGCTGGTTCGACACGCTCGCGGCGCGCGCCCGCGGCCGGCGTCGCGACGGCGAAAGTGTCACGCTGCCGGGCTGACCGGCGGCGATCGCGGGGGGGCCGGATGCGCTTTTCGATCTACCAGGACAGCCTGATCGGCGCCCGTGCGTCGAACCAGGACCGCATGGGCTACTGCTACACGCGCGACAGCCTGCTGATGCTGGTGGCCGACGGCATGGGTGGTCACATGCGCGGCGAGGTGGCCGCGCACCTGTCGCTGCAGGTCGCCGGCGCCACGTTCCAGGAAGACGCGCGCCCGAAGCTCGCCGACCCGCCGGCCTTCCTCGACCGGGCGCTGCGGCGCGCGCACCGCGAGATCCTTCGCTACCAGGACATGCACGGCCTGCCCGAATCGCCGCGGACGACGATCGTCGCCTGCGTCGTGCAGAACGGGCGTGTGTGGTGGGCGCACGCGGGCGACTCGCGGCTCTACCTGATCCGCGACGGGCGCCTGTTGACGCGCACGCGCGATCACTCCAAGGTCCAGAACCTGATCGACCTCGGCCTCATCGACGAGCGAGACAGCGGCACGCATCCGGAGCGCAACAAGGTGCTCAACTGCCTCGGATCGCCGTTCGAGCCGACGATCGAACTGGGCGGCGACGTCGCGCTCGAGCCGGGCGACACGCTGATGCTTTGCAGCGACGGCGTCTGGTCGGCGCTGGCCGAGCCGGACCTCGTCGAGCAGTTGTCGGTCGAGTCGGTGCTCAGCGGCGTGCCGCGGCTCGTGCAACGGGCGGTCGGGCAGGCCGGGCCGATGGCCGACAACGCCACTGCGCTGGCGATGACCTGGGAGGCCGAAGACGCCGAGGGCGCCGGCCTGTCCTCGCAGGACGTGCCCGACGGGGCGATCACCACGACGATCGCCGTCGGCCTCATCGACGAGACCTCGGCCGGCGACGCGCTGACCGAGGACGAGATCGAGCGCACCATCCGCGAGATCCGCGACGCGATCTCGCGCGCCGGCGGAAGCTGAAGGAGTCTCCGATGTCGATCCGACCGAGCGGGCGTGCGCCCGACGCGCTGCGCCCGGTGCGCATCACGCGCGGGTTCACGCGCCACGCCGAAGGCTCGGTGCTGGTCGAGTTCGGCGAGACGCGGGTGCTGTGCACCGCCAGCGTCGAGGACAAGGTGCCGCCGTTCCTGCGCGGGGCGGGCCGTGGCTGGCTCACCGCGGAGTACGGGATGCTGCCGCGCTCCACGCACACGCGAACCGATCGCGAAGCCGCCCGCGGCAAGCAGAGCGGGCGCACGCAGGAGATCCAGCGGCTGATCGGTCGCAGCCTGCGGGCGGTCTTCGACCTCGAGCGCCTGGGCGAGCGCACGATCACGCTCGACTGCGACGTGCTGCAGGCCGACGGCGGCACCCGCACCGCGGCGATCACCGGCGCCTTCGTCGCCGCGCACGACGCGGTCACCGGCCTGCTCGCGTCCGGCGCGCTCGAGCGCACGCCGGTGCGCGATTTCGTCGCGGCGGTGTCGGTCGGCCTGTACGAAGGCCACGCGGTGCTCGATCTCGATTACGCCGAGGACTCGGCTTGCGACACCGACCTCAACGTCGTCATGACGGGCGCCGGCGGCTTCGTCGAGGTGCAGGGCACCGCCGAAGGCGACCCGTTCACCCGCGAACAGATGGACCGGCTGGTCGACCTCGCGGCGCTCGGGATCCGCCGTCTGGTCGATGCGCAGAAGGCGGCGCTCGGCGCATGAGCCGGTGCTGACGCGCGCGGCGGCGATGCGGCGCGGTATCTCGATCCACCTTGCGGGCAGCGTGCAATGAGGCTTCGCCGGGTGGTGCTGGCGTCGAACAACGCCGGCAAGCTGCGCGAACTGTCGTCGCTGCTCGCGCCGCTGGGACTGCAGCTCGAACCCCAGGGCGCGCTCGGCGTGCCGGAGGCCGACGAACCCTACGGCACCTTCCTCGAGAACGCGTTGGCGAAGGCGCGGCACGCGAGCCGGCTCACCGGCCTGCCGGCGCTGGCCGACGATTCAGGCCTGTGCGTCGACGCGCTCGAAGGGCGGCCAGGCGTGCTGTCGGCACGCTGGGCGGCGCGCAGTCCCGGCCCGCGGCGCGCCGCGGCGACGGCGGGCGGCGAGGCCGATGTCGATGCCGCGAACAACGCGCAGCTGATCGTCGACCTGGCCGGCTGCGCCGATCGCGCTGCGCACTACTACTGCGTGCTGGTGCTGCTGCGCGCTGCCGACGATCCTCAGCCGATCGTTGCCGACGCGAGCTGGCACGGCGAGGTCGTCGACGCGCCGCGCGGCAAGGGCGGCTTCGGCTACGACCCGCACTTCCTGCTGCCCGATCTCGGCTGCACGGCCGCGGAACTGGCGCCCGAGCGCAAGAACCTGCATGGCCATCGCGGGCAGGCGCTGCGGCTGCTCGTCGAACGGCTGCGCCGCGACCGCCTGGTCGACGCAGCGTGACGCGCGCACCATGATCGCTACAGCGGGCGTTCCGGTACCGCCGCCGCTGTCGCTGTACGTCCACCTGCCGTGGTGCCTGCGGAAGTGTCCGTACTGCGACTTCAACTCGCACGAGTGGCGTGGCGGCGGCCACGATCCGCTGCCCG
>DAORSF010000035.1:0-11098 GCA_035443405.1 Burkholderiaceae bacterium
TGCGAAAGTACTCGCGGATCCGGTCGAAGATGACCACCGACTCGTTGACCGAGTAACCGAGCACCGCCAGCACCGCCGCCAGAACCGAAAGCGAGAACTCCCACTGGAAGGCGGCGAAGAAGCCGAGGATGATCACCACGTCGTGAAGATTGGCGACGATCGCGGCGACCGCGAACTTCCACTCGAACCGGATCGCGAGGTAGACGATGATGCCGATGACGACGAACAGCAGGGCCAGCGCGCCGTCGGTGAACAGTTCCTTGCCGACCTGCGGCCCGACGAACTCCACTCGCCTGAGTTGAACCTCCGGATCGGCCGCCTTGAGCGCGGCCATCACCTCCTCGCTCTGCCTCGCCGAGCTCTGGCCCGCCCCCGCGCGGATCGGCAGCCGGATCATCACGTCGTGCGAGGTGCCGAAGTTCTGCACCTGCATGTCGGTGTAGCCGAGGGAACCGACCGTGGCCCTGACCTTCTCGAGGTCCGCGCTCTGCGCGTAGCTGACCTCCATCACCGTGCCGCCGGTGAACTCGATCGACAGGTGCAGGCCGCGCGTGGCGAGGAAGAACACCGCGAGCAGGAAGGTGACGACCGAGATCGCGTTCAGCACCAGCGCGTGGCGCATGAACGGGATGTCGCGCCGGATCCGGAAGAATTCCATGTGTCGGCTGGTCCGTGTTCGCAGTAATCAGGTCGCGGAAATCAGGTCGCGGAATCGGGCTTCCAGATCTGCCCGATCGAGATCTTCGTCAACTTGCGCTGCCGCCCGTACCACAGGTTCACCAGGCCGCGCGAGAAGAACACCGCCGAGAACATCGAGGTCAACAGCCCGAGCACGTGAACAACCGCGAAGCCGCGCACGGGCCCCGAGCCGAAGACGAGCAGCGCCAGGCCTGCGATCAGCGAAGTCACGTTCGAGTCGAGGATCGTCGCCCACGCGCGCTCGTAGCCGGCGGTGATGGCCGCCTGCGGCGTGGCGCCGTTGCGCAACTCCTCGCGGATCCGCTCGTTGATCAGCACGTTGGCGTCGATCGCCATGCCCAGCGTCAGCGCGATCGCCGCGATGCCGGGCAGCGTCAGCGTCGCCTGCAGCAGCGACAGCAGCGCGATCAGGAGCAGCACGTTGACCGCCAGCGCGATCGACGAGATGACGCCGAACAGCAGGTAGTACAGGCTCATGAAGATCGCGATCGCGACGAAGCCCCACAGCGTCGAGTTGAAGCCCTTGGCGATGTTCTCGGCGCCGAGGCTCGGCCCGATCGTCCGCTCCTCGATGATCTCCATCGGCGCGGCGAGCGAGCCTGCGCGCAGCAGCAGCGCGACGTCGTTGGCCTCCTGGGTGGTCATGCGTCCCGAGATCTGCACGCGCCCGCCGCCGATCTCGGTGCGGATCACCGGCGCCGTGACCACCTCGCCCTTGCCGCGCTCGACCAGCAGGATCGCCATGCGCCGCCCGACGTTCTCGCGGGTGACGTCGCGGAAGATTCGCGCGCCCTTGGCGTCGAGGCTCAGGTGGACCGCCGGTTCCTGCGTCTGCGAGTCGAAGCCCGCCTGCGCGTCGTTCAGGTTCTCGCCGGTCAGGATGACCTGCTTGCGCACGAGGATCGGCTCGCCGCCGCGCTCGGCGTAGCGCTCGCAGTTGAACGGCACGGTGCCGGCCGTCAGCGCCGCGATCTCGTCGGGCGACTCGCAGACCATGCGCACCTCGAGCGTGGCGGTGCGCCCGAGGATGTCCTTGGCCTTGGCCGTGTCCTGCACGCCGGGCAACTGCACCACGACCCGGTCCAGGCCCTGTTGCTGGACGACCGGCTCGGCGACGCCGAGCTCGTTGATCCGGTTGCCCAGCGTGGTGATGTTCTGGCGCAGAGCGTTCTCCTGGATGCGTTGCGCCGCCTGCGGCCGGAAGCCGGCGACCAGCTTCAGGTCGGCCCCTTCGGCCGCATCGGCCAACGCCAGGTCCGGAACGCCGTCCGCGATCACGGTGCGCGCTCGCTCGCGCGTGTCGGCATCGCGAAAGCGGATCTCGATCGTGTCGCCGACCCGCGCGATGCCGGCGTGGCGGACGTTCCTGTCGCGCAGCAGCGTGCGCAGGTCGCCGGCGGTGCCGTCGATGCGCTTGGACAGCGCCTGCTTCATGTCGACCTGCAGCAGGAAGTGCACGCCGCCACGCAGGTCGAGGCCGAGGTACATCGGCAGCGCACCCAGGCTGGTGAGCCAGTTGGGCGAATTCGACAGCAGGTTCAGCGCGACGATCCAGCCCGGGTCGGCCGGATCGGGATTGAGCGACTTCGACAGGGCGTCCTTGGCGCGCAGCTGCGTGTCGGTGTCGCGAAAGCGCGCCTTGACCGAGTTGCCGTCGAAGAACAGGCCGGTATTGTCGATGCCGGCCTGCTTGAGCGCCGCCTCGACCCGGCCGAGCATCGCCTGCTCGATCTTGACCGTGGCCTTGCCGCTCGAGACCTGGACCGCGGGCGCCTCGCCGAAGAAGTTCGGCAGCGTGTACAGCAGGCCGAAGGCCAGCGCCACCGCGATGATCGCGTACTTCCAGACCGGATAACGGTTCATGCGAAAGCCTGGTCGGTCCGCGTCGCGAGGCTCAGATCGCCTTGATCGTGCCGTTCGGCAGCAGCGTCTGGACGGCCGCCTTCTGGAAGGTCATCTCGATCGCGGCCTCGCCGCTCCTCGCGTCGGGCGCGCGGGCCACTTCGAGCGTGACGTAGCCTTCGCCGACCTTGGTCACTCGGCCGACCAGCCCGCCCGAGGTCACGACCTCGTCGCCCTTCTTCAGCGCCTCGAGCATCGTCTTGTGCTCCTTGGCGCGCTTCATCTGCGGGCGGATCATCAGGAAGTACAGCACGACGAACATCAGGATGATCGGCAGGAAGCCGACGAGCTGCTGTTCGGTCGAGCCGCCGGTGGCCTGTGCGTAAGCTGTGGATATGAACACGGAGCGGTCTCCCTGGAACGATCGCGAAGTATAGCAACCGCGGCCTTGCCCACGCCGCGGCCGGGCCGCCGTCGCGCGGCGTCAGTCGATGCCGCGGGCGCGATCGGCCGCGAAGCGGCGCGCGAACGCTTCGAACCCGCCGGCCGAGATCGCCGCGCGCATCTGCGCCATCAGCGACAGGTAATAGTGCAGGTTGTGGATCGTGGCCAGCCGCGCGCCGAGGATCTCGGTGACCTTCTGCAGGTGGTGCAGGTACGCGCGCGAGAAGTTGCGGCACGCGTAGCACGGGCAACTCGCTTCGACCGGGCGCTCGTCGTCGCGGTAGCGCGCGTTGCGCAGCTTCAGGTCGCCGAAGCGCGTGAACAGCCAGCCGTTGCGCGCGTTGCGCGTGGGCATCACGCAGTCGAACATGTCGATGCCGGCGGCGACGCCGGCCACGAGGTCCTCCGGTGTGCCGACCCCCATCAGGTAGCGGGGGCGAAGCGTCGGCAGGCGCGGCGCGGTGTGCGCGAGCACGCGCATCATGTCCTCCTTCGGCTCGCCGACCGACAGGCCGCCGATCGCGTAGCCGTCGAAGCCGATGTCGACCAGGCCGGCGAGCGACTCGTCGCGCAGCGCCTCGAACATCCCGCCCTGCACGATCCCGAACAGCGCGTTCGCGTTGCCCAGCCGGTCGAACTCGTCGCGCGAGCGTCGGGCCCAGCGCAGGCTCAGCCGCATCGACGCGGCCGCCTCGTCGACGCCGGTCGGGCGGCCGTCGGTCTCGTACGGCGTGCATTCGTCGAAGATCATCGCGATGTCGGCATCCAGCGCCTGCTGGATCTGCATCGACACCTCGGGCGTCAGGAACAGCCGGTCGCCGTCGATCGGCGACGCGAAGCGCACGCCTTCCTCCGAGATCCTGCGCAACTCGCCGAGGCTCCAGACCTGGAAGCCGCCCGAGTCGGTGAGGATGGGGTGCGGCCAGCCGTTGAAGCGGTGCAGGCCGCCAAACTTGCGGAGGGTGTCGAGCCCGGGGCGAAGCCACAGGTGGAAGGTGTTGCCGAGGATGACCTGCGCGCCGACTTCCTCCAGCTCGCGCGGCGACATCGCCTTGACGGCCCCATAGGTGCCGACCGGCATGAACACCGGCGTGTCGATCGCGCCGTGCGAGACGGTCAGGCGGCCGCGCCGCGCCAGGCCGTCGGTGGCCAACAGCTGGAAGTCGAGCATGCCGCGATTATCGCCTGCATGGATGCCGGGCTCGCCGCGCGCGCGAGCGAACGCCGGCGCTTGCGGTACCATCGCCCGCCATGGATGCGCCAGTGCTGATCGTCGAAGACGATCCCGACACGGCCGAGCAGTTCGGCGCCGTGCTCGGCGACGAAGGGCTCCCGAGCGAGCGGGTCGCAGACGGCCGCGAGGCCTTGCGCTGCGCGATCCGCGGCGGCTACCGGCTGATCCTGCTCGACATCCTGCTGCCGGGCATGAACGGCCTCGAGGTGCTGCGCCAGTTGCGCCTGCAGCGCGTCGGCACGCCGGTGATGGTCGTGAGCGCGCGGGGGACCGAGATCGACCGTGTCCTCGGGCTCGACCTCGGCGCGGACGACTATCTGTGCAAGCCCGTCTCGCTGGTCGAGTTGCGCACGCGGGTCAAGGCCCTGCTGCGAAGCGTCGAGCGGCTCGCCGGCGCGCGGGCGGATCGTGCGTCGTCGCAGTCGCCATCGCGATTCGTGCTCGGCGCGCTCGAGGTCGAGCCGCACAGCCGGCGCGCGTGGCGCGACGGCGTCGAACTGACGCTGAGCGCCCGCGAGTTCGACCTGCTCGCGCTACTGGTGGGCTCGCCGGGCAGGGTGTTCTCGAGGGCGCAGCTGCTCGAAGCGGTGTGGAACACCCACCTGTCCGCGTACGAAGACAACGTCAACACGCACGTCAACCGGCTGCGCAATCGTGTCGAGCCCGACCCCGCCAATCCGCGCTACGTGCTGACCGTGCGAGGAGCCGGCTACCGCAGCGCGGCGCCGGACGAGGTGGTGAAGGCCTGACGCGAGCGCGCTGCCGCGCCACCGGCCGCGCTCGAGGGTTCAACGGCGCCGGAGGCGCTCGAGCTCGGCGAGCACCGTCTCGGGCTCGGCCCGGTGCAGGTAGTCGGGATCGACGTAGGCCCACGCGATGCGCCGGTCCTGGGCGATCAGGTACACGGCGGGCAGCGGAATCGTCCAGCTCGATTCCGCGTTCGTGACCGACAGGTCCATCCCCGAGGACTCGAGCAGGCCACGCACCTCGTCGCAGACTTCGTAGGCGATGCCGAACTGCAGCGCGATCCGGTTGCCGACGTCGGTGAGCATCGGGAATCCGAGCCGGTCCCGGTCGCGGTTGA
The DNA here is from genome assembly GCA_035443405.1 of Burkholderiaceae bacterium. Classification (GTDB taxonomy): domain Bacteria; phylum Pseudomonadota; class Gammaproteobacteria; order Burkholderiales; family Burkholderiaceae_E; genus Zeimonas. Next base: position 5,304 of record DAORSF010000035.1, read on the forward strand.
AGGCGGTCTCCTGCTCGTTCTGCGGCGACAGCGCGACCAGTTCGGCGCCGAGTGCGCGGAACTCGGGCAGCAGGCGCTGATAGGCGCGCAGCTCGAGCGTGCAGAACGGGCACCAGCGACCGCGGTAGAACTTCAGCACGATCGGGCCGTCGCGCAGCAGGTCGCTCAGGTGGAGCTGGGGCTCGCACGAATCGGGCAGCGCGAAGTCGGGCGCGACGTCGCCGGCGCGCAGCGCCTTGTCCAGCCATCCGGCGCCGCGCAGCCGCTCCAGTTCATGCAGCACGACGCCGCGTTGCGACGACGGATCGTCGATGCCGGAACAGCAGCGGTAGGCGTCGAGGACTTCGTTCAGTTTCATCGTGGCGTCCAGCCCGGTACGCATTCATACGTAGGTTACACCGGCCTTCGACCCGGCAGCAGCCTCCCGGCCGGCCCGCGTATCGACGTTATCGAAATGAAATGAAGGCGATCCCTCGTCGTCATCGGCCCGCGATGGGCCCGTCAGGTCGTGCCAGCAGAATCCGTTCCATCGACAGCGCATGCCTGTCGATCGACCAACCCTTCAAGGAGAGCCCTCATGAAAACCATCGTCAAAGTCCTCGTCCCCGTCACCCTGGCCTTCGGCGCGATCGGCGCCGCGAGCGCGCAGTCGTTCGTCGTCGAGACCGACTACCCGGGCCCGATCGTGCAGAGCGCCGCCTCGACGACGACGTCGGCGCCGGCCGCCCCGTACCTGATCCAGTCGAGCCAGGGCGCGGTCCAGGTCAACCCCGCGTACGAACAGTCGTCGGTCACGCGCGAGGAGGTGCGCTCGAAAGCCCGCCTGAGCATGCCGGTGTCCCCGGCGTTCAACGCCTGAGTCTCGTCGCGGCGCCGGCGCCTCGCTCTGGCGCGGCGCCGATCGCCACCGACTTCGAAATCGAAGCCCGCCGGGACACGCGTCCCGGCGGGCTTCGCCGCGTGCGCTCCCTTACAATCGGTGCCTCCGGAGGGACCCGGCGACTTCGCGTCGACGGGCCGATCCGGTGCGATCAAACGGAGCAGTCATGAGCGAATCGGGGCGTCCCCTGTCGGCCACCGAGGCCGCGCTGCGCGACGCAGCGCTCGAGTATCATCGCACGCCGAGCCGCGGCAAGATCGAAGTCATGCCGACCAAGGCGCTCGCCAACCAGCGCGACCTGTCGCTGGCGTATTCGCCAGGCGTCGCCTACGCCTGCCTCGCGATCGAGGAAAACCCGTCGCTCGCGGCCGAGTACACGTCGCGCGCCAACCTGGTCGGCGTGGTCACCAACGGCACCGCGGTGCTCGGCCTCGGCGACATCGGGCCGCTGGCCGGCAAGCCGGTGATGGAGGGCAAGGGCTGCCTGTTCAAGAAGTTCGCCGGCATCGACGTGTTCGACATCGAGCTGGCCGAGCGCGACCCCGACCGCCTGGTCGACATCATCGCGGCGCTCGAACCGACGCTGGGCGGCATCAACCTCGAGGACATCAAGGCGCCCGAGTGTTTCGTGATCGAGCGCAGGCTGCGCGAGCGCATGGGCATCCCGGTGTTCCACGACGACCAGCACGGCACCGCGATCATCTCGTCGGCGGCGCTGCTGAACGGCCTGGAGCTGGTCGGCAAGAAGATCGGCGACGTCAGGCTGGTCGCCTCCGGCGCGGGCGCCGCGGCGATCGCCTGCCTCGAGATGATGGTGTCGCTCGGCGTGCAGCGTTCGAACGTGCTGGTGGTCGACACGAAGGGCGTGCTGCACGCGGCTCGCCGCGGGTCGGTCGACGATTCCAAGCGGCCGTGGTGCCGCGACACCGATGCGCGCACGCTGGCCGACGCGGTGCGCGGCGCCGACGTGCTGCTGGGCTGCTCGGCGCCCGGCGTGCTCTCGCCGGAGATGGTCGACACGATGGCGGCGCGGCCGATCATCCTGGCGCTCGCCAATCCCGAGCCCGAGATCCGCCCCGAGCTCGCGAAAGCGGTGCGGCCCGACTGCATCGTCGCCACCGGCCGCTCCGACTACCCGAACCAGGTCAACAACGTCCTGTGCTTCCCGTACATCTTTCGCGGTGCGCTCGACTGTGGCGCGACGCGCATCACCGAGGAGATGAAGCTGGCCTGCGTGCGCGAGATCGCCGCGCTCGCCAAGGCGGAAGCGAGCGACGAACTCGCCTCGGCCTATCCGGGCCAGGAGATCGTCTTCGGGCCCGACTACATCATCCCGAAGCCCTTCGACTCGCGGCTGATCCTGCGCATCGCGCCGGCGGTGGCGCGTGCAGCGGCCGAGTCGGGTGCAGCGACGCGGCCGATCGCCGACCTCGACGCCTACCGGGTTTCCCTCGGCCGCTTCGTCACCCACACGGGCATGTTCATGAGGCCGGTCTTCGCGGCGGCGAAGGCCGCGCCCAAGCGCGTCGCGTACGCCGACGGCGAGGACGAGCGCGTGCTGCGCGCGGTGCAGACGGTCGTCGACGACGGCCTGGCGCGCCCGGTCCTGATCGGCCGGCCGGCCGTCGTCGTTCAGCGCGTCGAACGCGCCGGGCTGCGCCTGCAGGCCGGGCGCGACTTCGACCTGGTCGATCCGGAGAGCGACCCGCGCTTTCGACACTACTGGGAGGCCTACCATCGCGTGATGGCTCGCGAAGGGGTCACGCCCGAGATGGCCAAGGCCACGCTGCGCCGGTCCAACACCGTGATCGGCGCGATGATGGTGCGGCTCGGCGACGCCGACGCGATGCTGTGCGGATTGGTCGGTCGCTACGAGGCGCACCTCGAGCACGTCGAGGCGCTGATCGGCCGGCGCGCCGGCGCGCCCTGCCTGGCGGCACTCAACGCGCTGATGCTCGACAAGCACACGCTGTTCATCGCCGACACCTTCGTCAACGAGGATCCCAGCGCCGAGCAGCTCGCCGGCATCGCACTGATGGCCGCCGAAGAGGTACGGCGCTTCGGCCTGCCACCGAAGGTCGCGTTCGTATCGCACTCGAGCTTCGGATCGAGCCAGCGCACGTCTGCGCGCAAGATGCGCGCGGCCAGCGAGTTGTTCCGCACGCTCGCGCCGGACATCGAGGCCGACGGCGAGATGCCCGGCGACGCCGCGCTGTCGGAGGAGATTCGCGGCCGTTTCCTGATGGAGTCGACGCTGACCGGCACTGCCAACATACTGGTGCTGCCGAACCTCGATGCGGCGAACATCCTGTTCAACGTGCTGAAGATGACCGGTGGACAGGGCGTCACGGTCGGGCCGGTCCTGCTCGGCGCCGCGCATCCGGTCCACATCCTCACGCCGTCGGCGACCGTGCGCCGGGTGCTGAACATGACCGCGCTCGCGGTAGCGCACGCGGCCCCGGTCGCGGCGCGCGCCGGCTAGCCTCGAGTGCGCTCGTCCCGACCGCGTCCGGCATCGTCCGGCTCGGGCGCCGGATCGGGTTCGAGCAGCATCGCGTCTCCGTAGCTGAAGAAGCGGTAGCGCGTCGCGATCGCGTGCGCGTAGGCGGCGCGGACGCGCTCGACGCCCGCGAAGGCCGACACCAGCATCAGCAGCGTCGACTTCGGCAGGTGGAAGTTGGTGACGAGCCGGTCGACGACGCGGAAGCGGTAGCCGGGCGTGATGAACAGCCGCGTCTCGCCGCTGCCCCGGCGCACGCGGCCGAGGCCGTCGGCGGCCGACTCGAGCGTGCGCAGCGACGTGGTGCCGATCGCGACCACGCTGCGTCGCGCGCCGCGCGCCTCGTCGATCGCGTCGGCGGTCGCATCAGGCACGCTGTAGCGCTCGGCGTGCATGCGGTGCTGCGACAGGTCCTCGACCCGCACCGGCTGGAAGGTCCCGGCGCCCACGTGCAGCGTCACGAAGGCCAGGCCCACGCCGCGCTCGCGCAGGCGTGCCAGCAGCGGCTCGTCGAAGTGAAGGCCGGCGGTCGGCGCGGCCACCGAGCCCGGTTCGCGCGCGTAGACGGTCTGGTAGCGGCGCTCGTCCTCGGGGCCGGGCGCGTGATCGATGTATGGCGGCAGCGGCAACTCGCCGTCGCGATCGAGCACCGCCAGCACCGGTTCGTCGAAGCGTAGCCGCCAGAACTCGCCGGCGCGTTCGACCACCTCGGCGCTGCTCGAACGCCACGCCAGGCGCATGCCGGGCGGCGGCGGCTTGCTGACGCGCAGCTGCGCCAGTGCCTCGTGCTCGCCGGTCACGCGCTCGACCAGCGCCTCGACGCGCCCCCCGCTCGCCTTCGTGCCGTGCAGCCGCGCGCGCAGCACGCGGGTGTCGTTGAACACCAGCAGGTCGCCGGGTTCGAGCAACGCCGGCAGCGCGTCGAAGCGCAGGTCGTCGAGGCCGTCCCGGCGCACATGCAGGAGCCGCGACGCGCTGCGCGCCGCGCCGGGGTGCTGCGCAATCAGCTCCGGCGGAAGGTCGAAGTCGAAGTCGGACAGCCGCATGGCGCGTCATTCTATGGCCCCGGCCTGTGAACGGCCGCCGGATCGTGCAAAGATGCGCCGTCGGCGGCCGGCGCGGCCGCGGCGGGCAACGGGGCGCTTCGCATGCTGTTCTCGATCCAGGGTATCGTCGATTCGCTGGGTGCGCGACCCGGCGTGCCGTTCCAGGTGGCGCTGCCCGACGGCTCGCGATGCCGCACCGGCGACGGCGAGCCGCGCTTCACGATCGTGTTCCGCTCGGAGGGGGCGCTGCTCGCGGCGTTCACCCGCGGTTACATCGGCCTGCTCGAGGCGTACTTCGACGGCGACGTCGACGTCGACGGCGACTTGCACACCGCATTCGCCGCCGGTTTGCTCAGCGACCTCGGCCAGCAGGTGCGCACGGTGGCGAAGGTCGAGAACGACCTGCTCGAGTGGCGCCGCTCGAACCGCAGCCTGGGGCAGGCAAAGGCCAACGCGCGCGCTCACTACGGACTCGGCGAACCGTTCTATCGACTCTGGCTCGACGACCCGTTGATGATGTACACCTGCGGCTACTGGCCGCAGGGCACGAATTCGCTCGAGGAGGCGCAGCGCAACAAGATCGACCACGTCTGCCGCAAGATCCGGCTGTCGGCCGGCGACCGCTTCGTCGACGTCGGTTGCGGATTCGGCGGCTTCATGTTCCGCGCGCACGAGACGACCGGGGCGACCGGCACGGGCGTGAACACGACGACCGAGCAGGTCGACTGGCTGCGCGACGAGATCGGCCGCCGCGGCCTGCAGGCGCAGCTGTCGGTGCGCGAGGCCGACTTCCGCGAAGTCGACGGACAGTACGACAAGGTGGTGTCGATCGGCGTGCTCGAGCACGCCGGGCGCGACCAGCTGGCCGAAGTCGTGCGCGCGCACGCCGGGTTCCTGAAGCCCGGCGGCCTGGGCGTGTTGCACTTCATCGGCCACGTCGGGCGCTACGAGACCGACCTGTTCATCCGCAAGCACGTGTTCCCCGGCGGCTGGATTCCGAGCCTGGCCGACGTGATCGTCGAGGTCGAACGCTGCGGGCTCGAGGTGCTCGACGTCGAGAACCTGCGGCGGCACTACGCGCCGACGCTCGACGCGTGGGCCGAGCGTTTCGAGCGCAACTGGGACGCGATCCGGGCGCTCGATCCAAAGCGCTTCGACGAGCGCTTCCGGCGCATCTGGCTGACCTACCTGATCGGTTGCGCCGAGATGTTCCGTTCGCCGGCCGGCTATACGCACCTGTTCCAGGTCGTGTTCAGCAAGGGCAACGTGACCGACACCGGCTATCCGATGGGCCGCGCGTTCCTGTACGAGCGATGACGGTCGAAGTGGAAGCGAATTCCCTCGTCGTTTCGGGCTCGGCGCGTCGCGG
>DAORSF010000036.1:0-11037 GCA_035443405.1 Burkholderiaceae bacterium
GTGCTGCGCGGCCGCTGGCCGTCTTCTTCGACCTCGACGGCACGCTGGCCGACACCGCCGAGGACCTGGCCGCGCCGATCCACGCGATGCGCGCCGCGCGCGGGCTGCCCGCGATGGCGCTCGAAACCCTGCGCCCCCATGCGTCGATGGGCGCGCGCGGCCTGATCCTCGAGGGCCTGGGGGTCTCGAGCGACGACCCCACCTTCGAGCCGCTGCGGCAGGAGTTCCTTCGACGCTACGAGGCCGCGATGCTGGTGCACACGCGGCTCTTCGCCGGGATGCCGGAGGTGCTCGACGCGCTCGACGAGGCGGGCATCCGATGGGGCGTGATCAGCAACAAGTTCGAGCGCTACGTGCGCCCTATCCTCGCGGGCCTCGGTGTGCTCGAGCGATCCGTGTGCGCGGTCGGCGGCGACACGACCCCCTACTCGAAGCCTCACCCCGAGCCGCTGCTGCACGGCGCCCGGATCGCGGCGGTCGAAGCGCAGCAGTGCATCTACGTCGGCGACGACCTGCGCGACATCGAGGCCGGCCACGCCGCCTCGATGCGCACGATCGCTGCCGCCTACGGCTTCTGCGGCGGCGAGGCGTCGCCCCGGCAATGGGGCGCGGACCACGTGATCGCGCATCCGCTCGAGTTGCTGCACCTGCTCGAGTTGCGCTAGGGTCCGTTCGGGCTGCGATCGTCGTCGCGGGGACGCGCGGCGGCGCGATCGCCGGCGGGCGCAGCCGCGGTCAGAGAAACCGGTCGAGCAGCTTGCGGCTGTTGCGATCGAGCGCCGCGATGTCGCGCACCAGGTAGTGGATGCCGTGGCTGTCGCCGATCAGCAGCGTCGAGCGCGACAGCCGCCGGATCGCGTCCTCGCTCGGCAGCACGAAACGCGTGTCGCCCCGATCGGTGCTCACCTCCCAGGTGCACGGGGTGATGAAGCCCGACACCGAGCGCAGGCCGCGGATCTCGGGCATGAACTCGCGTCGCGAAAGCTCGTCGTCGAGGAACGCGCGCGTGTCGTCGGGAAGTTCGGCGGGCCGCGGGATCCAGACCAGTTCATGTCCGTCGGCGTCGACCAGCGAAAGCCCCTCGGCGGGCGCCGAGATCGGAAACGCGCGGACCACGACGACGCCGACGTGCGTCGTGCCGTCGGCGAGGCGTGCCGACAGGCGGCCAAACCCGTCGCGACTCAGCGCGAAGTCCGGCGGCGGGGCGAACCCGGTTGCGCCGCGCTCGGTCATGCCTGCTTCGCTCCTGCGGCGATCGTCGCCGTCGCGACGACCTGCGCTTCGGCGCCCTCTTCGGCGCCCCCGTGGCTGCCGCCTGCGCCTTCGTCCAGGCGATCGGCCTCGGCACGCCGCTGCTGGGCCTGGTAGAGGCGGTAATAGGCGCCTTCGCAGGCCATCAACTCGTCGTGCGGCCCGACCTCGATCACCTGCCCGCGGTCGAGGACCACGAGCCGGTGCGCCTTGCGCAGCGTGCTCAGCCGGTGCGCGATCGCAATCGTGGTGCGGCCCTGTACCAGGTTGTCGAGCGCCTTCTGGATCTCCTTCTCGGTCGTCGTGTCGACCGCCGACGTCGCCTCGTCGAGGATCAGGATGCGCGGGTCGATGAGCAGCGCGCGCGCGATCGAAATGCGCTGCCGCTCGCCGCCCGACAGCGCCTGGCCGCGCTCGCCGACCAGCGAGTCGTAGCCGTGCGGCAGCCTCAGGATGAAGTCGTGCGCATGCGCTGCGCGCGCTGCGGCGACGATCTCTTCGCGCGTCGCTTCGGGCTTTCCGTAGGCGATGTTCTCCGCGATCGTGCCGAAGAACAGGAACGGCTCCTGCAGCACGAGCCCGATGTGGCGCCGGTACTCGGCGTTCGGCAGCGAGCGGATGTCGACGCCGTCGACGCGGATCGAGCCCTCGGACACGTCGTAGAACCTGCAGATCAGGTTGACCAGCGTGCTCTTTCCCGAGCCGCTGTGACCGACCAGCCCGATCATCTCGCCGGGCGCGATGTCGAGGTCGAGGTTGCGGATGACAGCGCGGTTGCCGTAACGGAACCCGATGTTGCGGATCTCGATGCGGCCATCCACTCGCGGCAGGTGAACCGGGCTGGTCGGCTCGGGCACGCTCGACACGTGGTCGAGGATGTCGAAGATGCGCTTGGCGCCGGCCGCGGCCTTCTGCGTGTGCGACACGATGCGGCTCATCGAATCGAGTCGCGTGTAGAAGCGCCCGATGTAGGCGAGGAACGCCGTCAGCACGCCGACGGTGATGCTGTTCTGCGAGACCTGCCAGATGCCGAAGGCCCAGACCACCAGCAGGCCGACTTCGGTCGCCAGCGTCACCGACGGCGAGAACAGCGACCAGACGCGGTTCACGCGGTCGTTGACGACGAGGTTGTGCTCGTTGGCGGCGCGAAAACGCTCGGCCTCGCGATTCTCCTGGGCGAACGCCTTGACCACGCGGATGCCGGGGATCGTGTCGGCGAGCACGTTGGTGACCTCGGACCAGATGCGGTCGACCTTCTCGAAGCCGTGCCGGAGCCGGTCCCTGACCAGGTGGATGAGCCACGCGATGAACGGAAGCGGAAGCAGCGTCACGGCAGCGAGCCACGGATCGATCGACACCAGGATCGCGGCGGTCATTGCGATCATCAGCACGTCGGTGGCGAAGTCGAGCAGGTGCAGCGACAGGAAGATGTTCAGCCGGTCGGTCTCGCTGCCGATGCGCGCCATCAGGTCGCCGGTGCGCTTGCCGCCGAAGTACTCGAGCGACAGCTTCAGCAGGTGCTCGTAAGTCGCCGTGCGCAGGTCGGCACCGAGCCGCTCGCTGACCAGCGCGAGGATGTAGGTGCGCGCCCAGCCGAGCACCCACGCGAGCAGCGCAGCACCCAGGAGCCCGCCTAGGTAGGTGCCCACCAGAGCCCGGTCGATCGGCTTGCCGTTCTGGAACGGGATCAGGACGTCGTCCATCAGCGGCATGGTCATGTACGGTGGCACCAGCGTCGCAGCAGTCGACGCGAGTGTCAGCAGGAAGCCGGCCAGCAGTCTGCGACGATACGGGTGCGCGAAACGCCACAGCCGCAACAGCGTCCAGGTCGACGGCGGCTCCTCGGATTCCGCGGCCTCGGCCGGCGCGACGGCTTCCGCCGGCCCCTCTTCGGCGCAACGCGAGCACGGCGCGCCGGCATCCGGCAGCGGCGCCCGGCACCGCGGACAAACCGCAGTCGCCGTCGCAGGATTCCGTGCCCCGACGAGCCGCGAGAACCGGTCGGCCACCCTGTGCGCGGCCGCGTGCTGGCCGAGCGTGAAGCGCCAGATCGCGATGCGCGCATTCGCGTCGCGCAACTCGAGCGAACCCACGCCGCCGTGGTCGGACAGCTCGAGCACCTGATCGCCCTGCAAGGGCCAGCTGCGCCACGCCGAGCGATCGGGACCGGCCGCGATCAGTCGGCGTTCTGTCAGCACCAGCAGCCCCGGCGCGTAACGAAGCCGATCGTCCAGGTCGAGCTCGACCGACGCGACCGGTCGCTCGTCCTGCTCGAGCCGCAGCTCCACCTCGCCGCGCCAATCGGCGGGGAGCGATGCGTCGGCGATCCGGGGCAATACGGCGGCTGCGGTCATGCAACTCCTGCCGCGATCCGGGACCGCGGGTGGGCAAGCTTAACGCATCCGGCGTCGAACCCCGGGCGTGGCAGGCGCCTGTGCCCGCCCGGCCGCGGCCCTCGCGTCAACCGAACCCCGCATGCCGCGTTGAACCGCGAAACAGCTTCCGGAACATTTCATGCCCGCAGCCAGTTCCCAGGGTTCCCCTGCCGTTGCCCGCAAGGACATCGAGATCCTCGAAGTCCGGTTCATCCGCGGCCCCGGTCGATGGACTTACAGGCCCGTCCTCGAGGCGATCGTCGACATCGGCGCCCTGGAAGACTTTCCCTCCAACCTGATTCCGGGCTTTCCGGAGCGCCTGGCGAGCTGGCTGCCGTCGCTCGAAGAACACCACTGCAGCTACGGCGAGCGGGGCGGGTTCCTGCGGCGCCTGAACGAGGGAACCTGGCCGGCGCATATCCTCGAGCATGTTGCGCTCGAGTTGCAGGGGCTTGCGGGAATGCTGGGCGGCTTCGGCCGGGCACGCGAGACTTCACGGCGCGGCGTCTACCGCGTCGTCATCCGCGCCTTCCAGGAAGAGGTGGCACTGGCTGCACTGCACGCCGCCCGGGACCTGGTGATGGCGGCGATCGAGAACCGCCCCTACGACGTCGCCGGCACGGTCGAAGAGCTGCACGCACTGTCGGACGAGCACTACCTCGGACCGAGCACGCTGTCGATCGTCGACGCGGCCGACGACCGCTCGATCCCGGCGATCCGCCTGAACGACGGCAACCTCGTCCAGCTCGGCTACGGCGCGCGCCAGCACCGGATCTGGACCGCCGAGTCGGACCTCACCAGCGCGATCGCCGAAGGGATCTCTCGCGACAAGGACCTGACCAAGCAGCTTCTGCAATCGTGTGGCGTTCCGGTCCCAGAGGGCCGGCTCGTGACGAGCCCCGAAGACGCGTGGCAAGCCGCCTGCGAGATCGGCGTCCCCGTGGTCGTCAAGCCCTACGACGGCAACCACGGCCGCGGCGTGTTCACGAACGTGATGACGCGCGAGGAAGTCGAGTCGGCCTGGCAGGTCGCCATCGAGGAAGGCAGCGGCGTCATCGTCGAGCGCTTCGTGCAGGGCAAGGAGCACCGGCTGCTGGTCGTCGGCGGCCGCATGGTCGCCGCGGCGCGTGGCGAGCCGGCCTTCGTGGTCGGCAACGGCCGTTCGACGGTGACCGAACTGATCGACCTGCAGCTCAATAGCGATCCGAGCCGCGGCAGCACCGACGACCGACCGCTGAACTTCGTGCGCATCGACTCGTCGGCGCGCATGGAACTGGCGCGCCAGGGCTACGACGCCGAATCGGTGCCGCCGCAGGGCCAGCAGCTGCTGATCCAGCGCAACGGCAACGTCGCGATCGACGTCACGGCCGAGGTTCACCCGAGCATCGCGCAAGCCGTGGCGGTGGCGGCCGACGTGGTGGGCCTGGACATCGCCGGCATCGACCTGGTCGTCGAGGACATCTCGAAGTCGCTTTCCGCCCAGCGCGGCGCGATCGTCGAGGTCAACGCGGGGCCGGGCTTGCTCATGCACCTGAAGCCGTCGGCGGGCTCGCCGCAACCGGTCGGTGCGGCGATCGTCGATCACCTTTTCCCCGACGACGACTCGGGCCGGATTCCGATCGTCGGCATCGCCGGCACGCGCAGCGGCACCGCGATCGCGCGGCTGATCGCCGAGTTCGTCCGCCTCGGCGGCATGCACGCAGGACTCGCGTGCGGCGACGGCCTGTACGTCGACGGGCGCCGCATCGCGAGCGGCGACTGCGCGCACTGGGAGCCGGCACGGCGGTTGCTGATGAATCGCCGGGTCGAAGCCGCGATCATCGAGAACGACGGCGAGGCGATCGTGTCCGAAGGCCTGGCGTACGACCGCTGCCACGTCGGCCTGGTGACCGGCATCGACGACGACGCGCAGATCCCCGCGTTCGACATCGCCAGCGCCGAGCAGATGTACGGCGTGCTGCGCACGCAGGTCGACGTCGTGCTGGCCGAGGGCGCTGCAGTGCTGAACGCCGGTGATCCGCTCGTCGCCAGGATGGCATCGCTGTGCGATGGCGACGTGGTCTTCTACGACACGGGCGCCGGCCAATCGGTGATCGACGCGCACCTCGCGACCGGGCGGCGCGCGGTGCTGGTGCGCGGGGGTCGCGTCGTGCTCGCAACCGGGGATCGCAGCCAGCCGGTCGCCGACGTCGCGCGCATCGAGCTCGGCGACAGCGCGGCGCAGGGTCCCGGGCGACTCGACGACCTGCTCGCCGCGATCGCTTCTGCATGGGCCCTCGGCATCAGCCCGGACCTGATCCGCACCGGCATCGAGACCTTGTGCGCGACCCGTTCCGAATCGAGCGAATCCGTCGTTGCCTGATCGCGCCGCCGCGCGCCCAACCGACCAGCCTGCCATGAACATCTCACGCATCCGCGCGCTGCGCGGCCCCAACCTCTGGACCCGGCGCACGGCGATCGAGGCGATCGTCACCTGCGACGAGGCCGAACGCTGCATCGACGACGTCCCCGGCTTCGAGGCGCGACTGCGCGCGCACTTTCCCGAGATCGGCGTGCTGCACGCGCTCGGGCGCACCGAATCGGGGTCGGTCGCGCACGTACTGACGGCCACGGCGCTCGCGCTGCAGGCGCAGGCCGGCTGCCCCGTGAGCTTCGCGCAAACCACGCAGACCACAGAGCCTGGCGTCTACCAGGTTGCGTTCGAGTACACCGAGGAAGCGGTCGGACGCTTCGCGCTCGAGCTGGCCGAAGCCTTGTGTCGCGCCGCCATCGACGACACCGGCTTCGAGCTCGGCGACGCGCTGGCGCGGCTGCGCGAGATGGACGAGGACCTGCGCATGGGGCCGAGCACCGGTTCGATCGTGCAGGCCGCGGTCGCGCGCGGCATCCCGTACCGACGCCTCACCGAAGGCAGCCTCGTCCAGCTCGGCTGGGGCAGCCGCCAGCGTCGCATGCAGGCCGCCGAGATCGACGCGACCAGCGCGGTCGCCGAGCAGATCGCCCAGGACAAGGAGCTGACGAAGCAGTTGCTCGCCGCGGTGGGCGTGCCGGTGCCGCAGGGACGCGCGGTGGAAAGCCTCGACGAGGCAATCGCGGCGTTCGAGGCGCTCGGCGGGGCGGTCGTCGTCAAGCCCCGCGACGGCAACCAGGGCAAGGGCGTGTCGGTCAACGTCGAGACGCGCGAGCATCTCGAAGCGGCATGGACCGCAGCCAGCGAAATCAGCTCGGACATCCTGGTCGAGCGCTTCATCCCGGGCCACGATTTCCGGGTGCTGGTCGTCGGCGGGGAACTGGTCGCCGCCGCCCGTCGCGACCCGGCTCACGTGATCGGCGACGGCGTTCAGGCGGTACGCGAACTCGTCGAGGAAGTGAACCTCGACCCGCGTCGCGGCGAGGGGCATGCGACCCCGCTCACGCGGATCCGCCTCGACGAAGTCGCCATCGCGCAGCTCGCGAAGCAGGGCTACACCGCCGACTCGATCCCGCCGCGCGGCGCGCGGGTGCTGTTGCGCCACAACGCCAACCTGAGCACCGGCGGCACGGCAACCGACGTGACCGACGACGTCCATCCGGAACTCGCCGCGCGTGCCATCGAGGCGGCGCAGGCCGTCGGTCTCGACATCTGCGGCGTCGACATCGTGTGCGAGAACATCGGCCGGCCGCTCGAGGAACAGGGCGGAGGCATCGTCGAGGTCAACGCAGCGCCCGGACTCCGCATGCACATCGCGCCGTCGTACGGCAAGGGTCGACCAGTCGGCGAAGCGATCATCGGCACGATGTTCGCCGAAGGCGACGACGGGCGAATCCCGGTGGTGGCGGTCACCGGAACCAATGGCAAGACGACCACGGTGCGACTGATCGCCCACCTGCTCGCCGGAACCGGTGCGCGCGTCGGCATGACCAACACCGACGGGGTCTTCGTCAACGGGCACTGCGTCGACACCGGCGACTGCAGCGGGCCGCGCAGCGCGCGCAACGTGCTGCTACACCCGCACGTCGACGCGGCGGTCTTCGAGACCGCGCGCGGCGGCATGCTGCGCGAAGGCCTGGGCTTCGATCGCTGCAAGGTCGCCGTGGTCACCAACATCGGCGTCGGGGATCACCTCGGGCTGAACTTCATCACGACCGTCGACGACCTGGCAGTGCTCAAGCGCGTCGTCGTCCAGAACGTCGCAATCGACGGCACCGCCGTGCTCAACGCCGCCGATCCGGTCGTGGCTGCGATGGCCGCGTCGTGCCCCGGATCCGTCACCTACTTCGCGGCCGATGCGCAGCTGCCGCTGATGGCGACGCATCGCGCGCAGGGCCACCGCGTGGTCTACGTCGACGGCGACGCGATCGTCGCTGCCCACGGCGATTCCGAGCAGCGCATCGCGCTGGCGGACATCGCGATCACGCGGCGCGGCACGATCGGCTTCCAGGTCGAGAACGCCATGGCCGCAGTCGGTGCCGCGTGGGCGCTGGGACTGGACTGGCACGCCGTGCGCGCCGGCATGCGCAGCTTCGTCAGTGACGCGCAAACCGTTCCCGGCCGGTTCAACGTCTTCGACCACCGCGGCGCGACCGTGATCGCCGACTATGGCCACAACCCGGACGCCATTGCGGCGCTCACGCGCGCCGTCGACGCGATGCCCGCGAACCGGCGCTACGTCGTCATCAGCGGCGCCGGCGACCGCCGCGACGAGGACATCCGCCGCCAGACCGAGATACTCGGCGCCGCGTTCGACGAGGTGATCCTCTACGAGGACCAGTGCCAGCGCGGTCGCGGCGACGGGGAGGTGCTCGCGTTGCTGCGCCAGGGGCTGGTCGGCGCGTCGCGCGCCACCCGTGTGCAGGAGATCCGCGGCGAGTTCCTGGCGATCGATACGGCGCTCGACCGTCTCGAACCCGGTGACCTGTGCCTGATCCTGATCGACCAGGTCGACGAGGCACTGGCGCACATCGCCAGCCGGGTCGCGCTCGCGCGGGCTGCCGCGATGCCCCTTCCCGCCTGAGCACCCCACTGAGCACCCCCTGAGTACCCGCGCGGGCGCGGCGCGCCGGCGCGCGCCCCGCCCGGCCCCGACGACAGCGCCCGGCGAATTCAGGCCTTCGGCGTTGAGCGTGCGACGATCGCCGCGCAGTCGACGCCACGCGGCAGCGCGCCGTAGTTGTGGTGGCCGCTCGCCGCCAGCCGCGAGCCGCAGAAGGCGTCGGAGATCGACGCCGGAGCGTGCTGCACCAGCAACGCGGCCTGCAGCGCGAGCGCCATCCGATCGACCAGGTCGCGCGCACGATACTCGAGTTCGTCGACGTCGGTGAACGCCTTGTGCAGCGCCGCCACGTAACGGTCCAGAGTCGCGTTGGCGCCGCGCGCTTTCGCCACTTCGCCGAAGAAGGCGCCGACCACCCCCGGCGTCTTCTGCATCGCACGCAGCACGTCCAGGCACTGCACGTTGCCGCTGCCCTCCCAGATCGCGTTGACGGGCGACTCGCGGAACAGCCGCGGGAACGGGCTGTCCTCCATCACGCCGCTGCCGCCGATGCACTCCATGGACTCGTAGGCGTGGCCGGGCGTGCGCTTGCAGATCCAGTACTTGCCGACCGCGGTGCACAAGCGCACCAGCAGGTCCTCGTGTTCGTCGTCGCGACGGTCGAGCGCGCGCGCCACGCGCATCGTCAGCGCCACCGACCCCTCGTTTTCCAGCACGAGATCGGCGAGCACGTTGCGCATCAGCGGCTGCTCGTTGAGCACCTTGCCGAAGGCCGAACGCAGCGAACAGTGGTGCAGCGCCTGCGCTACCGCAGCGCGCTGCCCGGCCGACGAACCCACCATGCAGTCGAAGCGCGTCATCGCGACCATCTCGATGATCGTGCGAACACCGCGACCTTCCTCGCCGACCATCCATGCGAGTGCACCGCGCAGCTCGGTCTCGCTCGACGCATTGGAGACGTTGCCCATCTTGCGCTTCAGTCGAAGCACCTGCATCGGGTTCCTGCTGCCGTCGGGGCGCCAGCGTGGCATCAGGAAGCACGACAACCCACCCGGCGCCTGCGCGAGCACGAGGAACGCGTCGCACATCGGCGCCGATACGAAGTACTTGTGGCCGACCAGTTCGTAGGGCTCGCCGGGCCCGCGCGCGCCGACCGGGAACGCGCGCGTGGTGTTGGCGCGCACGTCGGACCCGCCCTGCTTCTCGGTCATCGCCATGCCGATCGTCAGGCCGGCCTTCTCGGCGTCGGGGACGTTGCGCGGGTCGTAGACTCGCGCGGTGATCTTCGGTTCCCACAGCGTGGCCAGCTGCGGGGTCGTGCGCAGCGACGGCACGGCGGCGAAGGTCATCGTGATCGGGCACTGGTGCCCCGCGTCGACCTGAGAGTGCAGGTAGATGTGCGCCGCGCGCGCCACGTGCGCGCCGGGGCCGGGAGCGGCCCACGGCGACGCGTGCAGGCCGTGCTCGACCGCGGACTTCATCAGCGTGTGGTACGCGGGGTGGAAGCGCACGAGGTCGATGCGGTTGCCGAAGCGGTCGTGCGTGTCGAGCTCGGGCGGAACGCGGTTCGCGAGCGCGCCCAGCTCGATGTAGCCGGCGGTGCCGACCATCGCGCCGAACGCGGCGAGTTCGTCGTGCGCCCACGCGGCGCCCTCGCGACCCACCGCTTCCTGCAGCGCCGCGTCCTGCAGGTACGGGTTGTAGTCGACCAGGTCGCGGGCGACGTTGACGACCTCGTGCGTCTCGGCGAGATACAACGAATCCCTGCGCAGTGATTCGGGGGCGTTCATGACGGAGTCTCCTGGGTCGAAGTGGGAAGCGGCCGCGACGCATCGCGCGGCGGCCGGGTTCGATTGGACGCGCGATGCGCTCGCGCATTGGCACGGCGGGGGACGCCGTCTCGCAGGAATCGGTTCCAGATCGCGTGTCCGGCGGCATCGAAACGCACCACTGCGTCGACGAAGGCGCGGCGCGCCTCGACGTCGACCAGCGGAGCGGGCAGTAACGGATCGAAGACCAGCTGACGAATCGCGTCGTTGCCCAGCAGGAACGACTCGCGCGCGGCCGCGTCCAGCGCAAGCGAGTCGGCGCCGGCCAGCCAGGTTTCGAGACGCGCGCGCGTCTCGCGATAGGCGCGCGAGAGCGCGGGGCCATCCCACAGTGCCGCCGCGCGTCGCTCGCGCGCGGCATCCAGATCGCGCGCAACGAAGACCGCCGCTTCGGGCTCGAGGCCGAGCTTCGTCAGCCGCTCGCGCGCGACGGCGACGCCGCCGCCGAGATTGTCCGGGCGCACGAACAGCCCGCGATCGAGTTCGCGAAGCCCGAGCAGGCCGAGCGCGCGGTCGCGCGCACGCAGTGCGACCCGGTCGCTGCGGCCGAGGTCGCCGACGTGCACCGCGATCCAGCTGCCGTTCCAGTCGCGCACCCGGCCCTCGGCG
>DAORSF010000037.1:0-11014 GCA_035443405.1 Burkholderiaceae bacterium
GACGACTCGGGCGCCTCCTGCCAGCCGACCGTCACGCTGATCATGTCGACGCCGCGCTCGCCGGCCATCTGCATCAACTCGAAGCACTCGTCCTCGCTGTTGCCGCCCCAGCGGTCCATCAGCTCGGCGCCGTTCAGGCGGATCACCAGCGGCGCGTCGCCCTGCGCCTGCTTGATCGCGTCGATCAGCTCGCACATGAAGCGGCCGCGGTTCTTCACCGAGCCGCCGTACTCGTCGGTGCGCCGGTTGGTGAACTTCGAGTTGAAGTTGGCCAGCAGGTAGCCCATGAAGCTCGTGACCTCGGTGCCGTCGAAGCCGGCGCGCAAGGCCCGCTTCGCGGCGTCGGCGTGCTGCGCGACGGTCTCGCGGATCTGCTCCTTCGTGATCTCGCGCGGCGGGCGGAAGTGCGGCAGCGTCTGCGGCACGATCGACGGCTGGATGCAGTAGCCGAGGTCGATGCCGCCGTAGCGCCCGGCGTGCAGGATCTGCTGGATCGCGATTGCGCCGGCGTCGTGGATCCAGCCGGCGATCTTCTCGAACTCGGGCAGGAAGCGGTCGTCGTGCAGCGCCACCTGCCGGAAGTAGGCCTTGCCCTCGCCGAGCGGATCGGGGTAGGCGCCCTGGTTGGTGATGATGCCGCACTGGGTGCCGGCGATGACCTGCATGCGGCCGAGTTCGCGCACCGTGATCGTGCCGTCGCGCTCGTTGTAGTTCGACACGCAACACGCGCCGTACTTGATGCGGTTGCGGCTTTCGAGCTTGCCCCACTTCGCGGGCTCGAACAGGCGGCTCAGGGTATGGGTCATGGTCGTCCTTTTCGTGACTGGTCGGCACCCGCCTCGCTGGCGAGCGTGGCAGTGATCCGTTCGCGCAACTCGCGACGCAGGATCTTGCCCGCCGGGCTGATCGGGAAGCGCTCGACGATCTCGAGACGCTCGGGAAGCTTGAACTTGGCAATGCGCTGCGCGAGCAGGAATTCGCCGAGCTGCGGCAGCGTGAGGGAGCCGCCTGGTTGCAGCACGACGAAGGCGCAGGCCTTCTCGCCGAACACCGGGTCGGGCATCGCGACCACGCAGCAGGCATCGACCGCCGGGTGCTTGAGGATCAGGTTCTCGACCTCGTCGCTGCTGATCTTCTCGCCGCCGCGGTTGATCAGGTCCTTCCTGCGACCCTCGGTGAACAGGTAGCGGCCGGACTTGCGCACCACGTCGCCCATCCGGTAGAAGCCGTCGGCAGTGAACGCGGCGGCATTGGTCTGTGGCGCGTCGTAATAGCCGCGGATCGTGTAGGGGCCACGCGTGAGCAGTTCGCCGGCCTCGCCGTCGGGCAACTCGTTGCCGTCGAGGTCGACCACCTTGATCTCGTCCTCGTCGCACACCGGCCTGCCCGAGCTCTCCATCATCAGGTCGTCGGGCGCATCGAGCGGCACGATGTTGATCAGGCCTTCGGCGGTGCCGTAGATCTCCTGCGGGACGCAGCCCCATTGCTCGCGCACCCGGCGGCGCAGCTCGGGCGCCAGCCGCGCGCCGCCGTTCTGGACGATCTTCAGCGAGCCGAGGTCGTGCCGGCCGGGAACCCCGGAGTTCAGCCACGACGTGACCAGCGGCACCGCCGCCGGCACCAGCGTGACCCGGTGCCGCTCGATCAGCGGGAAGACCAGCTCTGCGGCATGTCCGGGCGCCAGCACCACGGTGCCACCGCTGGCGAAGCAGGCGAGGATGCCGGGACTGGCGAGGTTGTAGTTGTGGCCGAGCGGCAGGATCGCCAGCATCACGGTCGACGCGTCGATGCGGGCGACGCGTCCCGAAGCCCTGGCATTCAGCACGTAGTCGTTGTGCGTGCGCGGGATCAGCTTCGGCAGCGCCGTCGTGCCGCCCGACAGCAGCATCAGCGCCACCTCGCCCGGATCGACCTGCGGAAGCGCGGCAGCCTCGGGCGCCGCGTCGTCCTCCAGCATCCGGGTCAGTGACTGCTGGCCGGGCAGGGCCTCGCCGACCACGAAGACCTGCTCGAGCGTCGGACACTCGTGGCGGAGCTCGTCGGCCATCCTGCGGTGGTCGAAGTCGCGCACGCGCCCCGGGACGAACAGCGCGCGTGCGCCGGCGTGGCGGACGAAATGGCCGAGCTCGCTGTGGCGATGGGGCGCCAGCGCCATCACCGGGATGACGCCGATGCGCACCAGCGCGAAGAACGTCAGCACGAACTCCGGCACGTTGTGGATCTGCATGACCACGCGGTCGAGCGGGCGCAGCCCGGTCGCCGCCAGTCGCCGCGCGAGGCGCTCGCTGCCGGCGAGCAGCTCGCGATAGCCGATGCGCCGCTCGTCGTGGACCAGCGCGACCTTGTCGGGCAGCCGCTGCGCGGTCTGCTCGAGCATCTGCCAGAGCGTGATGTCTTCCCACAGCCCGAGCCGCCGCCAGCGGGCGGCGTCTTCGTCGGGCCAGGGGGTGCAGCCAGCCAGCATCGGGAACCTCGCTTGCGGGGGCCGGTCGATGTTACGCGGAACCCCGTTGCTTGCAAGCGCAATCAACCGGCCGGCTTGTCATGCATCAAGTCGGCGAGATTCCGGTGCATCTGCGTCAGCAGTCGCTTCAGGATCGCGACCTCGGCGTCGCTCATGCCGGCGAGCGCGACCTGCTCGTAGCGCAGCGCGAGCGGCACGATGCGGCCGGTGAGCGCGGCGGCGCGCGGAGTCAGCGAGACCGTGATCGCCCGGGCGTCGCCGCGGCTGCGGGCGCGCCGAACCAGGCCCTTCGTCTCCATCTGCCCGAGCAGGCGCGAGAGCGTCGAGGCCTCGATCGCCGTCAGTTCCGACAGGTCGCCCAGGCGCTGCGGACCCTCGCTGCGCAGCGAGGTCATCACGCGCCACATCGGCAGCGTCACGCCGAAACCGCCGAGTTCGCGCGTGAACGCGTCGGCGACGCGGCGGCCCGCGCGGTTCAGCAGGTAGGGAACGTACTGGCCCAGATCGAGCACGCGGCGGCCTTTCGTGCCAGAATGTTTGCAAATGCAAATATTAGCGCAACCGCCGCAGGACCTGCACGCGCTCGACGACGAGCCGTGCCGCGCGGTCGATCTCTTCGGCAGTATTGAATCGTCCAATTCCGAAACGCAGCGAGGCGCGGGCCGCTCCGCCGGCGGCGCCGATCGCCTCGAGCACGTGCGACGCCTTCGCCGAGCCGGTCGAGCAGGCCGCGCCGGCCGACACCGCGACCTCGCCCAGCCCGAGCAGCAGCGCGTCGGCCTCGACGCCATCGATGGCGACGTTCAGGTTGCCAGCCAGCCGATCGTCGGGATGGCCGTTCAGTGCGATGCCGTCGAGTCCGCGCACGAGCGCGCTGAACAGGCGCTCGCGCAGGCCGCGCAGCCGCGTGCACTCCTCGTCGATCGCCCGCACGGCGAGTTCGCAGGCCACGCCCATGCCGACGATGCCGGGCACGTTCAGCGTGCCTGGGCGAAGGCCGTTCTCCTGGCCGCCGCCCTCGATCAGCGGCCGCAGCTCGATCTTGCGCGGGCGCCTGCGCACGTACAGCGCGCCGACGCCCTTCGGGCCGTAGAGCTTGTGCGCCGACAGCGACAGCAGGTCGATCGACGCGGCATCGACGTCGAGCGGCACGCGGCCCAGCGCCTGCGTCGCGTCGACGTGGAACAGCGCGCCGGCCGCGCGGACGATGGCGCCGATGGCGGCGATCGGCTGTACCGTGCCGATCTCGTTGTTCGCGGCCATCACGGACACCAGCGCGGTGTCGGGCCGCAGCGCGTGCCGCACGTCGTGCGGATCGACGCGACCAAACCGATCGACCGGCACCACCGACAGTGGCCAGCCTTCGGCCTCGAGCCGCCGGCACGCGTCGAGCACCGAGCGGTGTTCGATCGCGGTGGTGACCAGGTGCGCGCCGGGGCGGAGATTCGCGCTGCCCTTGATGGCGAGCGCGTTCGATTCGGTCGCGCCGGCGGTGAAGACGATCTCCGAGTAGCGCGCGCCGATCGCCTGCGCGACGCGTTCGCGCGCTTCCTCGACCGCGGCTGCGGCGGTCCGTCCGAAAGAATGGCTGCGGCTCGACGCGTTGCCGCAGTGCTCGCGAAAGAACGGCAGCATCGCGTCGAGCACGCGCGGATCGACCGGCGTCGTCGAGTGGTGGTCGAGATAGATCGGGTGTGTCATGGTCGAGCAGGCGGGCGCGCCGGCGAAGGCCGGCGCATTCGCGAGCATAGCGCCGGTGCGAGGCCGCGACGATGGCGGCGCACCCTGCGGAGGGAGAATCGATGAAAGTGCTGATCCTCGGCGCCGGCCCCGCCGGCCTGTACCTGGCCTACCTGCTGAAGCGGCAGGACCCGACGACCGAGTTGCGCGTCGTCGAGCAGAACCCGCCCGATGCGACTTTCGGCTTCGGCGTGGTGTTCTCCGACCGGGCGCTCGAGTTCCTGCGCGGCGACGACCCGCAGACCTGCGAACTGGTCACGGCGGCGATGGAGCAGTGGTCCGACCTGGTGCTGGAGCATCGCGGCCAGCGGATCGCGATCGACGGCATCGGTTTCGCCGCGATCGGGCGGCTGAAGCTGCTGCAATTGCTGCAGGAGCGGGTGGCCAGCGTCGGGGTCGGCCCCGAGTACCGGCGCGCGATCGCCGATGCGCGCGAGCTCGACGGCTACGACCTGGTGGTCGGCGCCGACGGCGTCAATTCGTTCGTGCGCCACGGACGCGAGGCCGAGTTCGGCACGAGCGTCGAAGATCTCGGGAACCGCTTCGCGTGGTTCGGCACCACGAAGCGCTTCGAGACGCTGACCCAGACCTTCGTCGAGACGGCGGCCGGTACCTTCAACGCGCATCACTACCGCTACGCGCCCGACATGAGCACCTTCATCGTCGAATGCGACCCGCAGACGTGGGAGCGCGCCGGCTTCGCCGGCATGGACGAGGGCGAGACGCGCGCCTGCTGCGAGCGGGTGTTCGCCGCGACCCTCGACGGCCACCCGCTCGTCGCCAACCGGTCGATGTGGCGGCGCTTTCCAAAGATCTGGAACGAACGCTGGTCGGCCGGCAACCGCGTGCTGATCGGCGACGCGCTGCACACCGCGCACTTCTCGATCGGCTCGGGCACCCGGCTGGCGTTCGAAGACGCGATCGCGCTGGCGAACGCGCTGCGCGAGCACGCGGATTCGATCGCCGACGCGCTGGCCGCGTTCGAGGCGGCGCGCAAGCCGATCGTGCGCAAGCTGGTCACGGCGGCGAACACCAGCGCCGACTGGTACGAGCGCTTCGCCGAGCACATGCGGCTCGAGCCGTGGGAGTTCGCCTGGCAGTACATCCAGCGCAGCGGACGGGTCGACGTCGAGCGGCTGCGGCGGGTGTCGCCGAAGTTCGTCGCGGGCTACGAGGCCTGGCGGGCAGCGGCCGGGCGATAGCGCGCGGTATCATCGGGGGCCGCGCGCGACGCGCGGCGACGGTTTTCTTTCCCCCGAACGGAATCGGCTTCGATGCAGTCCCCCTCGCACCGCCGCCTGGCGGTTCTCGCCGCGGCCACCGCTCTCGGCCTGGCCGCCTGCACCACCGAGCTCGACCCGACCAGGGCGGTCGATCTCGACACCGCTCGCGCCGAACTCGAGGCCGGCCGCGCCATCATGATCGACATCCGCGAGCCCAGGGAGCACGCGACCGGGGTCGCGCGCGGCGCCCGGCTGCTGCCGATGAGCCAGCTGCGCTCGCGGGCCTCGGAGCTCCCGGCCGACCCGACGCAGCCGGTGCTGCTCATCTGCAACACGCAGAACCGCTCGAGCCTGGTGCTCGAGGCGCTGCGCGAGCAAGGCTACCGGCACGTGCGCTACGTGCACGGCGGGATGTCGGGCTGGGTGCGCCGCGGCTGGTCGGTCGTGCCACCGGGGCAGTGAGCCGCGTCAAGGCATCAGCGTGTGCCACCAGCGGTCGACGGCCTCGTCGCGGATGCCGAAGGGCCGCGGGCCGGAACGCTGGCTCGCGGCGACCGGGTGGAGGAGGGCGGCGGGCCGGCAAACCGGTGCGTTGGCCTCCGCGATCCGCATCTCGAGGTAGCCGCGGCGGAAACGGTGCGCCGCCGCCCTGAGCGGGCGGTCGGCGCCTGCACTGCACCCTTCCAGCCTGACGGACCGCGGGCGCTTCGCGTCGACCTCGTGTTCGAGCACGTCCAGGTCGTCGATCGCCGCATTCTCGAAGACGAAGTGATCGGCGAAAACGGCGATGCTGGCGTCCGGGCCGGAGGCCTGCCCCAAGGCGCTGCTCGCCGCAGCCAGCGACAGCCCGCACGCCAGTGCCGTTGCAGTCACGGGTCGGTTCGGAGAGATCCGGTTCGCATCCATCTTCTGCTCCTTCGATCACCTGCGACGCACCCCACGCGGTCGCGGCAGTGATCCAATGTAGGAAGCGATTCTTCGCGCGTCGGGCGTCGCCGCGCAAAGGATCCTTTCTCATCGCTGCCATGAGTCGAAGGTATGGATGGGAGACGAGTGCCCCGCCTTTCGCTCGACCTGCTGCGCGGGTTCCATGCCGCGGCCCGGCACCTGAGCTTCACGCGCGCGGCCCGGGAGCTGTGCGTGACCCAGCCGGCGGTGAGCAGGGAGGTCCGCACGCTCGAGGAACAACTGGGCCAGCCGCTCTGCCGCCGCGTCAATCGCGCGCTCGAGCTGACCAGGGCGGGACAGGAACTGTTCGTTGCGGCAGACGAGGCCGGCCTGCGCGGGCCGGGTTTGCGCTGAACTGCCCGGCGCGTCAGCGTGTGCCGGCGGGCGCGGCGGATTGCGCAGCGTCGAGGACGAGCTTGCCGTCGCTGACCGGGATCCTGGTGCCGGGCGCGTGGTCCATGCGCACCGACTCGGTCCGGCCGTTCAGCGTGTACTTCACGTCGTAGCCGACCACGCGCTCGACCGGGCGCTCGATGGTCTTGCAACGCTGCTCCTGCGTGGTGTACGTGTCGCGCTCCTGCATGCCCTTCTGGATGCGATTGCCGGCGTAGCCGCCGCCGACCGCGCCCGCGACGGTCGCGAGATCCCGGCCACGGCCGCCGCCGACCTGGTTGCCGACGACGCCGCCGACGATCGCGCCCACCGCGGTACCGACGATCCGGTTCTCGTCCTTCACCTCGCGACGGTGCGTGACCGGTACCGTCGCGCATTCCTGGTCGCGCCGCTTCTCGACGCGCTTGACCGGCGTGACGGCGACGACTTCTGCGTAAGAAGGTCCGCTGAAGGACTTGTAGCCCGCGAAGGCGCCGACCGACAGCACCGCCGCACCGCCGACCACGATCCCGGCAACCATGGACTTGTTCATTGCTCGTTCCCTCCATTCCGCGCACACGCCGGTGGCGTCGCGTCCGGAGTCGATTGTCGCGAGCTGCGCCGGGCGCGGACAAGCTTCCGGCGCGTTGTGCCGACCGTCGATGCCGTTGCGGCAGATGGGCGGTCGGCTTCCGGGGACAGCCGGCCCGGGGGACGTGACGGGCATCACCGCACGGCGGCGTCCGCATCGCCGCGCAGCAGCGGCCGGAGGAGCCGGATCGTGTCTAATGCAGCCTGTTGCCTCCCTCGGGAATGACGCGATGAAGCTCAGGAAGATCGCTGTCGGACTGCTCGTCGGCCTCGTGGTGGCCGGCACGGCCGGCTGGTTCAGTCTCGACAAGGAGACGCGCGGGCTGCTCGCGACGATGCCGACGAACCGCGACATCCTGTTCTGGAGCCAGCCGCAGCGCGACGCGGCGTTTCGCGCGCTCGACCGATTGCCCGTGTTGGCGAAGGCGCGCGTGGTAGCGACTGGCGGCGCGCCGACGCCGCTGCCGCCGGGGCCGCCGCTGAAGCTGCCGCTCGACGTCGATGCCTACATGGCCGGGCAGCGCAGCGCGGCGCTGCTGGTGTTGCACGACGGCAAGCTGCGCCTGGAGCGCTACGGCCTCGGATTCGACGGCAGCGGGCGCTGGACCAGCTTCTCGGTCGCCAAGTCGATCACCTCGACCCTGGTGGGGGCCGCGATTCGCGACGGCCACATCCGCAGCATGGACGACAAGGTCAGCGACTACATCCCGCAGATGAAGGGCTCGGCCTATGACGACGTCAGCATCCGCCAGCTGCTGACGATGACCTCGGGCGTGCGCTGGAACGAGGACTACGCCGACCCGAATTCGGACGTGGCGAGGTTCAACAACCACCAGCCCGAGGAGGGCGTGGACGCGCTGGTGAGCTACCTGCGCCGGCTGCCGCGCGAGGCACCGGCCGGCACGCGCTGGCACTACAGCACCGGCGAGACCAACCTCGTCGGCATCCTGGTCGGCGAGGCGACGAAGAAGCCGCTGTCGGAGTACCTGTCCGAGAAAGTCTGGGCGCCGGCCGGGATGGAGCAGCAGGCCACCTGGATCCTCAGTCGCACCGGGAAGGAGATCAGCGGCTGCTGCATCCAGGCGGCCACGCGGGATTTCGCCCGCTTCGGCCTGTTCGTCCTGAACGGTGCCCGTGTCGGCGGCCAGAGCATCGTGCCGGAGGGCTGGCTCGCCGAAGCGACGACCGGGCGTACCGGCATCGGCGTGCCCGGCCGCGGCTACGGCTACCAGTGGTGGACCTACGCCGACGGCAGCTTCGCCGCGCGCGGCATCTTCGGCCAGGGCCTCTTCATCGACCCGAAGCGACGCATCGTGATCGCCTCCAGCGCCAACTGGTCCGGGGGCGCGAGGGACGCCACCGCCAGCGAGGCTCGGGAAGCGTTCTACCGGGCGGTGCAGAAGGCGATCGACGACGAGGCTGCAGGCACGCCGCAGGGCGGGCCGTCGCAATGACGCACCGGACGCCAGCGGCGCGATAATCAGGCCGTCACGTCATTCGCGGGGGTGAAGGATGGGGGTCACCGTTGCCGACCTGCAAGCGTTTGCCGACGCCTGGAACCGACACGACGCCGAAGCGTTGATGAGCTTCATGGCGGACGACTGCGTGTTCGAAGCGTCCGCGGGGCCCGACGTCTGCGGAACCCGCTACGTCGGCAGGGATGCCGTCCGGGCCGGGTTCGTCGAGGTCTTTGACACCTATCCCGACGCGCAGTGGCGTTCTCCTCGTCACTTCGTCTTCGGCGACCGCGGGGTGTCCGAGTGGACGTTCACCGGAACGCGGGCGGATGGCGCCCGCGTCGAGGTCAACGGATGCGACGTGTTCACCTTCCGGAACGGGAAGATCGCGTCGAAGAACTCGTACCGCAAGAACCGTCCGCCTGTTCCGGCGAGGTAGTGCCGCCTCACGGACGAACGGCGCGAGGGCCCATTCTGGTCCCGGATCGAGTTGGACCGGTTGCGCCGAGCGGGGAGTCCGCATGATTCTCCATGACCGGACCGCAGCTGTCGCTCAGCCCGGGGTGGACTTGGGTGGCGCAACCGGCGGGTGGTCCTGCGCCTTTCCTTTCGCCTGCCACTTGTCGTAGCAGTCGAGTCCACAGAAGTAGGCGACGTAGTCGGTTGCCTCCGCGACGGTGGCCTCCGACCTCGGGATCTCCTTCATGCACACCTCGCAGGCGACGCGCTCGTCGTCCGGAACGGGATGGACATGGTCGGGCATGATCGTCTCCTTACGCACGGCCTCGGGTCTTGCATGGGCAGAATACGCTGCCTGGCCGGGGGCGTCACCGCGCGATGCGCAGCCCCGCCGCGATGCCGTCGATCGTCAACCGGTCTCGCACGGCCGGCAGTCGCCCGCCGCTGAAGCCTGCGACATGGCCTCGCGCGATCCCTCGCGATGCGAACTGCTGTTCACTTCTCGGGCGCACCGCCCATCGTCGCGGCGCGCTGGGGCGCCGTGTTCACGTGCAGCGAGAACAGGTTGGGACCCTCTGCGCGAGTTACGGACCGATGGGAAGCGCGACACCGATTACCTCGAAGACGACTGGGGCCTAGAAATGCTGCGAGGCATCAAGGTCTGACGCTCGAGGCGGCTCCCCGGCGCGCACGCCCCAACGCGGGCTGGCGAACACCGCACGGCCGATGCGTCTCTACGGTGACTACCGGACACTCGCGAGGAGACGTGCCGTCCGTTCCATGAAAGCGACCGCACGTCGGCGTCCGCCGGAATCCTCAGCACGCTGAGAAAAATGCCCGGCCCAGCGATGCTATAAGCACTACTCTCAATGCATCTACTGCAGGCGAGGATGCCATGACCGACGAGCAGCTCGACGAACTCATGCGACGGGTGAAGGCGGGCGACGGGGAGGCGCAGGCGCAGATCGACGCCTGGATCGAGGAAACGCTCGGCGCAATCTCTGCGACGCCGCCGATCGACTGCGAGGCGGAGGCCGTCGACCTCGAAGCATTGTCGGCCACCATCGGCTGCGAATCATGATCGTGCGCCTTCGCGGGTTGATCGGCGCGCCCCGCGCCATCTGGCGGGTCCGCAGCGGGTCGATCATGGGTGCCGTAGTACTGGCACTCGCGCTCACAGGGCTGCAGGTGGCTCCTGGTCGGGCTGCCGCTGCGGGATACGTGGGCGTCTCCGCCACGGTGGCCGACTCGTGCCGCTTTGCCGAAGTGCCGGAGGCGGTGTTGACCGCAGCATCGGGTTCGTGGGCCGTGACGTTCCAATGTACCCGCACGACCCCGTACAAACTCGAACTTGGAGCCGGACGGCATTTCGACGCCGGCCACGCTTTGCGGCGGATGCGTGGCGGATCGGCCGACGACGTGGCGTACTCGGTCGCGGTCACACCCGTCGACGGCGAGGGCCGGGGCGCGCAGTTCAACTCCGTGACCCTGGCGGCGAAGGTTGCACCCTCTGACTTCGCCGAGGCACCGGCAGGCGTCTACACGGATGCAATCGCGTTCACGTTGCGCCACGCAGTCAGTGGCAGGGCGCTGGCATTTACCGAACTGAGGCTGACGCTGCGCACCGACAGCCCGTGGCGACATGGCGGCTACACGGCCCACGGACGTACGAAGGGGTCAGCGCCTGACGGTCGCTAACCCCTTTTTGAATGTGTTGGTAGGCCGTGCTGGATTCGAACCAGCGACCAACGGATTAAAAG
>DAORSF010000038.1:0-1880 GCA_035443405.1 Burkholderiaceae bacterium
CTCATGCCGCGAACGTCGAAGCTCGGCATACTGTTGCTCCCGTGGTCCATCGATGAGGCTTTGTAGCACATGGCCGACGGCAATGCCCAGGCCGACCCGTCCGCGGCGACGCTTGCGCTCGACATAGGTGGAATGACCTGCGCGGCCTGCGCGACGCGAGTCGAGAAGAGCCTGCGCAAGGTCGGCGGCGTCGCCGACGCCGGCGTCAACCTCGCCACCGAAGTGGCGAACGTGCGCATCGCTGCGGGCGCGGTCCGCGTCAGCGAGCTGATCGCGGCGGTCGAGGCCGCCGGCTACCAGGCGCGCGTGCACGCCGACGACGGCGCGACGATGCCGGCGATGCCCGAACGCGCCGACCGCGGCGGCGTGTGGGTGGCGGGCGCCGCGCTGCTGTCGCTGCCGCTGGCCGCGCCGATGCTGGTCGCGCCGTTCGGTGTCGACGCGATGCTGCCCGGCTGGTGGCAGCTGCTGCTCGCCGCGCCGGTGCAGTTCGTGTTCGGCGCGCGCTTCTATCGCGACGGCTGGAAGGCGGCACGCGCGCTCAGCGGCAACATGGACTTGCTGGTCGCGATCGGCACGTCGGCCGCGTTCGGGCTGAGCCTGTACTTCCTGCTCGCGCACGGCGACGGGCACGGCGCCCACTACTACTTCGAGGCCTCGGCGGTCGTCGTCACGCTGGTGCTGTTCGGCAAGTGGCTCGAGACCCGGGCCAAGCGGCGAACGGTCGAGGCCATCCGCGCGCTCCAGTCCCTTCGTCCCGACACCGCCCGCGTCGCCGCAGGCGGGCGCGAGATCGAATTGCCGATCGCGCAGGTCGCCGTCGACGACGTGGTGGTCGTGCGGCCGGGCGAGCGCATTCCGGTCGACGGCGCGATCGTCGACGGCCTCACGCACGTCGACGAGTCGATGCTGACCGGCGAGAGCCGGCCGATGTCGAAGCAGCCGGGCGACCGGGTCACCGGCGGGTCGATCAACGGCGAGGGGCTGCTGCGCGTGCGCACCGTCGCGGTCGGCACCGAAACCGTGCTGGCGCGGATCATCCGGCTGGTCGAGGACGCGCAGGCGGCGAAGGCGCCGATCCAGCGGCTGGTGGACCGTGTCAGCGCAGTGTTCGTGCCGGTGGTGCTCGGCATCGGGGTGCTGACGCTGCTCGGCTGGGGGCTGGCTGCAGGCGACTGGCCGCAGGCCGTGTTGAACGCGGTCTCGGTGCTGGTCATCGCGTGCCCGTGCGCTCTCGGACTTGCGACGCCTACCGCGATCATGGCCGGCACCGGCGTGGCGGCGCGACACGGCATCCTGATCAAGGACGCGCAGGCGCTGGAACTGGCCCACGCGGTCCGGGTCGTGGCGTTCGACAAGACCGGGACGCTGACCGTCGGGCAGCCCGGCCTGCTGGCCGCCGAGCCTGCTGCAGGCGTCGACCGATCGGCCCTGCTGGCGCTGTCCGCAGCAGTTCAACGTGGCAGTGAGCACCCGCTTGCGAAGGCGGTGCAGCAGGCCTTCGATGCCAGCCCCCCGGCGAGCGTGCCGGCGCCGCAGGTATCGGGCATCCGGGCGGTCGCGGGGCGCGGCGTCAGTGCGACGCTGCGGCAGGAGGGCGGCGACGCGGAGATCTTCATCGGCAGCGAGGGCTGGATGGCCGAGCGCGGCGTGGCGCTGGGCGAACTCGCCCGGGCGTCTGCGGCGCAGCAGGCCGAGGGGCGCACGGTTTCGTTCGTCGCGGCGGCGCCCGCGGGCGAGGCCGGGCAGCCGCCGCGCCTGCTCGGCCTGCTGGCATTCGGCGATGCGGTGAAGCCCGGCGCCGCCAGGGCGCTCGCAGCGCTGCGCCGGCTCGGGGTGCGCAGCGTGCTGCTGACCGGCGACAACGCCGGCGCGGCGGC
>DAORSF010000038.1:1980-6045 GCA_035443405.1 Burkholderiaceae bacterium
CCTGCAGCGATCGACGTGTCGCGGCGCACCTACGCGAAGATCCGGCAGAATCTGTTCTGGGCCTTCGTCTACAACGTCGTCGGCATTCCGCTGGCGGCGCTCGGTTACCTGAGCCCGGTGATCGCCGGAGCCGCGATGGCCTTGTCGAGCGTCAGCGTCGTCACCAACGCGCTGACGCTGCGGCGTTGGCGCCCGCCCGGAGGCAACTGATGTCGATGCGTCGCAGGACTCTCGCTGCCCTCGCCGCCGGGTTGGCGGCACCCGTGCTGCCGAGAGCGTCGCACGCCGCGTCCCCGCGCGTTGCCCTGGTGCCGACGGCGCCGCAGTCCACCGGCCCGTTCTATCCGACCGACTGGAGCGGCGACATCGACAACGATCTCGTGGTCGTGCGCGGCGAGGCCGCGCGGGCGCTCGGCCGTGTCGCCCACCTTCGCGGACGGGTGCTCGATCGCGAAGGACGCCCGATGGCCGGCGCGATCGTCGAGATCTGGCAGTGCGACGCGAACGGTCGCTACCGGCATCCGCGCGACCGCGGCGGTGCTGCGCGCGACGTGCGCTTCCAGGGTCGGGGACGCACCCGCGCCGGCGACGACGGCACCTATGCGTTCCGGACGATTCGCCCGGTGCCGTACCCGGGACGTACGCCGCACATCCACGTCGCCGTATGGGCGCCGGACGGAACGCAGCTGGTCACCCAGGTCTACGTGGCCGGGGAAGCGGCCAACGAGCGCGACATGCTTTACAACGCGATCCGCGATCCGCGCCGGCGCGACAGCGTCACGGCGCGATTCGAACCCGCCGACCGGATCGAACCGGGCGCGCTCGCGGCGCACTTCGACCTCGTGCTCGGCTGAGCGTCGATCGACGTGCGCGGCCGGTCCGGCCGCGATCCGGGTGCCTTAAGACTGGCCTAAGACACCGCCGGCAAGATCCTCCCACGCATTTGGCACTCTGGAAATAGGGAGATCACTGGTGGAAGCATTGCCCGTACGATTCACGATCGATCTGCCCCTCGACCGCGCCAGCTCCCTGCTGCGGCGTGAACTCGAGCGCGAGGGTTTCGTCGTGGCCGGCTCCGTGCAACCGGAGGGCGAAGACCAGGACGGCAGGCCCGCTTCGCTCGCGCTGTACGCCTATCACGGTCCGACGATGCAGGCGGCCTCGCGCGCCGATCGTCGCGTCGGCCTGTACATGCTGTGTGCGGTCACGATCCGCCCCGCGGGCCAGGGTGCCAGCGAGGTGCAGGGCATCTCGCCGAACCAGCTGGCAGGCGTCTGGGGTGGCCGTCGTCTCGAGCAGCACGCGGTTGCCCAGCGCCAGCTTTTCGAACGGGCGCTGAGCCGGCTCGAGTTCGACTACGCTCCGGCCGACAGCGCGTCCTCGCTCCGTCGCAAGGCAGCCTGAGTCGCCCGCGGGTCCGGCGCTCGGCGAGTCAGCCGTCCCGCCCGTCGAGCCTGGGCGCCACCAGCATCGGCGCGTACTTCGCGAAGTACAGCGCGAACGCCAGGCTCCACGCACTCGCGGCCGCGACGATCCACGGCAGGTAGTCCGCGCCGGGCGCGGCGAACGAGCCCAGTCTGATCATCGCCGCTGCCTGCACCAGCAGGTAGGCGGCGACTTCGATCCGCCCCGCGATCAGCGGCCGCGCCGTGTGGCCGAGCGCGGTGCGCGTGATCATTCCCATGATCAGCCCGCTGATTGCACCCAGCGTCAGCGCGTGTACGCCGGCCGAGATCGGCAGCTTGCCGGCGACGCCGCAGGCGAGCAGCACCAGGCCGACCGGAATCCACGCATACGAGACGTGCAGGATCCACAGCAGCGCCTGGCGCCGTGCCGCCACGGGATTCCAGCCCGCCAGCCGCGCCGCCTGCAGCGCCGCGGCCGCCACGCAGGCTGCGACCGTCGGGGCCGCGGGCGCGCCGAGCAGCACCAGCAACAGCGCCGCGGCGGTAGCCGCGAGCGCGAGCACGTCGAGCCAGCGCCGGCGGTACTGGCGGATGCCGGGTAGCGCGTTTGCGGTGAACGACGGGATCACGCGCCCGCCGATCACGCCGATCAGCATGATCACCGTGAACACGAAGAAGTGCACCGCCGCCATCGGCGCGAACGCGACGCGGCCAGCGACCGCGAGGTGGAAAAGCGTGTTCGCCAGCAGGAAGGCGGTGAGCACCACCAGCACGAACAGGTTGCGATGGCTGCGCGCCTTCACGAGCACGAGGCCGAGCGCGATCATCGGCAGGATCAGGAACGCCGCGTCGGCGAGCATGGCCGCCGGAGAGGGGCCGAAGTAGTTGAACGCGCGAGCGGCGATCCACAGCGCGGCCAGGCCCGCGAGGGGGATCCCCGACGGCGTCGGCAGGCCGGTCCAGGCCCGCGCGGCGGTCAGCAGGAAGCCGACGATCACCGCGAGCGTGAAGCCGAAACTCATCTCGTGGGCGTGCCACAGCATCGCCGGGTACGCCGACGGGGGCGGCAACGCGCCGGCGAACTGCGCGATCCACAGCGGCACCGACACGGCCGCGAAGAGCGAGGCCAGCAGGTAGAACGGCCGGAAACCCAGCCGGAACAGCGCGAAACCGTGCGGCGGCGTGCCCGGCGCAGCCGGCTGCGGTTCGAGCAATGGCACGAGCACGGTGCGGACGGGGACGGGCTTCATGGCGGCCGGCCTTCAAGATCTATGAACAATATATCTTAATGCGAGGTCGCAGCCGATACAAGGCGGGTGCCGCGTCGCGGCGAACCCGCCGGGCGCCCGGTGCCGGGTGACGGCCCGCGGGCGGGTCGCAGACGATCAGTGCCTGCCCATCGACCCGTGTCCGCTCGCGGTCAGAGCGCGCACGCTCGCCTTGACCTCGACCGACTGGCGGGCCTTGTCGGATCCTTCGAACACCAGCGTGATCGGCACGGTATCGCCGACGTTCAGCGGCCCCTTCAGTTCCATCAGCATCACGTGGTACCCGCCCGGCTTGAACTCGACCGGCGTGCCGGCCGGCAGGTCGACACCGGCGATCGCGCGCATCTTCATGACGTTGTTCTCGAGCGCCATCTCGTGGATCTCGACGACGCCGGCGACCGGCGATCGCGCTTCGACGAGGCGCGCACCCTTGTCGGCGGTCAGTTTCATGAACGCGCCGCTGGCCTTCTGCGCGGCCACCGTGGCACGTACCCAGGGATCGGAGACCGTCACCTGCGCGAGTGCGGTGCCGGCGAGCGCCAGGGAGAGGAGGGAGGCTGTGATCAATCGCTTCATGTTCGGGTTCCTTCGGCGTCGCTCGCCGCAGTAGTCATGGGCGCGTCGGGGAAGGCCGCGCGCCTGGATGTCGGGGCAGTGGAACGGGCGGTCGACGATCCGCGTCGACGGCGCAGCGTTCAGGCGGGCGGCGGCGGCGCGCGAGGCCTGGCGGCGAGCCACGCGCGCCGGACGGGGGCGAGCCCTGTCGACGCTGCAGGCGGGGCCGCTGCCGTGGTGGCCAGCACGAACGCCGTGCCGTTCGCGGGTGGCGGGCCGGCCGGGTCGGGCGCGCCGAGGCAGGCCGGACAGTGTGTGGCGCCCGCGTCGTCACGCGGCGTCGGCGTGCCGCGCGACGGTCCGGATCCGCTGGTCCGTCGATCGCCGCTCCAGATCACGATGCGCCGGTCGCCGCCTCCTGCCGAGCAGAGTTCGGCGACGACGAACGGCAGCCCCTGCGCGGCAGCGAGCGCACGCGCGATCGACGGCGTCAGGGTTCCGGCCAGCATCGCCGCGCAGGCGAGCCAGACGACGAAGGGACGCGTGCGGCGCAGGTCGGACACGGGACGATTCTAGCCCGCCGTTGCCACTGCGCGCCCTGAGCCGGATCAAGCCCGTCCCTAGCGGCGTCCGACCGTCTCGGCGATGCAGCGCGTGACCACCGGCGGCCGTTCGCCGAGGTGGAACGCCAGGCGGCGCGCACGCAGCGCCACGTCGGCGGCGGTGACGCGGTCGAATCGCCGCAGATGCTCGACCCACGACTCGTCGACGAAATACTCGAGAAAGCGGCCGGGGTCGCTGGTGTCGCGGAACAGCTCCCACGACAGCGCGCCCTG
>DAORSF010000038.1:6145-10916 GCA_035443405.1 Burkholderiaceae bacterium
GGCAGCGCGAGCTGCGCGGAGATCGAGATCGAATTGGCCACCGTCAGCCAGGCGATGCCGGCGACCACCATGACGGGCACGGCCACGTAGACGTTCGGCGAGAACCCCGCGGCGACCATCGCCGCCGCCTGCACGAGGGATCCGTCGCGAATCAGCTCGTCGCGCGTGCGCTTGCTGCGCAGCCGCGGCAGCATGAAGACCGACACGATCGCACCGCAACCCAGCGAGGCGAACAGCAGCGTGTAGGTGCCGGCTGATCCGCCCTGCATTCCCCGGGCCACGAGCGGCAGCAGTGCAATCAGCGCCGCCGATTGCGCGAAGAAGATCGTCGCGCGGATCAGCACCGCGCGCATTGCCGCCGACTGGCGCACGTACTGCACGCCGACGCGCATCGCGCCGAGGAAGCGTTCGCCGGGCAGCGCGCTCGCCTTCTGCTCGCTCTTCCAGCGCAGCACCAGCAAGCCGGCGAGGACCGACAAAGCGGCGTTGACGACGAATACCCACGCGGTGCCGACACTCGCGATCAGCGCGCCGGCGAGCGCCGGTCCGACGATCCGCGACGCGTTCATCGCCAGGCCGTTGAGCGCCAGCGCTGCCGGCAGCTGCGTGCGCGGCACCAGCTCGGCAACGACCGCCGAGTACACCGGCCAGCGCATGGCGAAGCCGATGCCGTTGGCGAACACCAGCACCAGAAGCAGCGTCGGGTTGATCGCATCCGACACGATCGCCAGGCCCAGCAATGAGGCGGTGCCCGCGACCCAGAACTGCGTCGCGATCAGGTAGCGCCGCCGGTCGAGGATGTCGGCGAGCGCGCCACTGGGCAGTCCGAGCAGGAACACCGGCATCGTCGCTGCGGTCTGTACCAGCGCCACCATGACCGGAGAAGTGGTCAGCGAGGTCATCAGCCAGGCCGCCGCGACGTCGTTCATCGCCATGCACGCGTTGGCGGTGACCCAGACGATCCACAGCGTCCGGAATACCGGATCGGCCAGCGGCGCGAACGCCGCCGTCGGCAGCGCCCGCCTGGGGGGTTGCGGACTGTTCGGCGACGAATCGGGCAAGCGGCGGCTCCTGGCAGGCAGCGGGCCGGTCGTCACGACCGCCCGTGCGCCCCCGCATTGTCGCTCAGCCCGGCGCCGGCGACGCCCGCGCCAGTTGCCGATAGACCTCTTCGGCGAGCGCCAGCAGCGTCGCGCGATCGGTCTGCGCCGACAGCGTGTAGCCGAATCGACCGTCGATCCAGTAGAACGCTGCGATTCCGCCATTGCCGTCGAAGCGGAACGCGGTGTCGCCGGCCTGCGCGCCGGCGTCGGCGACGTACAGCGTGAGTCGCGCGCCGCTGGCGTCCTGGTACATGAACTGCGCGCGCGCGCCGTCGGTGCCGGGCAGGAGCCGGCCCCCGACCAGCGACCAGCCCCGCGCATCCAGCGAAGGCGCCGTGAGCGGCGCGCCGAGCCGCTTCGACAGCCACTGCACCAGGTGATCGTGCTGGGCAGCAGCGACCTCGACCGGGTGTCGTACCTCGGGCGTGTAGACGACGTGCGCGGCGACCGCGTCGCGCACGAAGGCGGGCGGCGCGGTCCGCGCCACGTGCGAGTCCGTCGCCGCCAGGTGCGCGTGCGAGAGCCAGCCGACCGACCACGCGAGCGCTGCGAGCGTCGCCGCGGCGAGCCAGGCGCGAGGGTCGGCGGCTCGCCAGCCGGCGCCGCCGGTGGCCGTGTCGTCGTCGACCCGCGGTGCCGCGCCGCGCGAGCGGCGGCCCCGGGCCGCGTCGATCAGCCGCTGCGGCACCGGCTCGTCGAGCGTTGCCAGGCCGAGCTCGCGCAACGCGTCGGCCTGGCGGCGCCACGCGTGCGCCTCGGCGCGCAGCGCGGGGTCATCGTCGAGCCGGGCCTCGAACCGGCGCAGCCGCTCGCCGTCGAGCCGGGCGTCGGCCCACGCGTGCATCTCGTTCCGATCGGCAGTCATCGCTTCGGGACACCGTCACTTCATGAGTTTCAGCCGAGGAGCCGCGAGCGGCTCGGGGAGCGCCGCGCGCGGCGCGGCACCCGCGTCCGGATCGAGCAGTTCGCGCAGGTGCGCGCGAGCCCGCGACAGGCGCGACATCACCGTGCCGACCGGAACGCCGACCACGGTCGCCACCTGTTCGTAGGACATGTCTTCGAACGCAACCAGAAGCAGCACCTGTCGCTGCGCCTGGGGCAGCGCGCGAAGCGCGCGCTCGAGGTCGATCGCCGCGACCCATCCCGCGGCCGGGTCGGCCGCGGAACTTCGCAGGATGGCCGCGTCGGCCGCGCAGGCTGCTGCGTCGGCGGCGTCGCCGGCCGTCTCGAGGCGGTAGCGCGGCCGGCGCGTCTCGCTGACGAACAGGTTGTGCATCAGCGTGAAGGTCCAGGCCCTCAGGTCCGAGCCGGGACGCCACTGGCCGATGCGCGCGCATGCGCGCTCGAGCGTGTCCTGCACGAGGTCGTCGGCCGCCGCCGCATCCGCGCACAGCAGCCGCGCGTAGCGGCGCAGGCGCGGGATCAGCGAGATCAGCCTGTCATGGACGTGCGACACGCCAGACGCCGTTGAAGCCGTCGCCGGTGCGGTCCCCGGGCTTTTGGTCCTTTGCCCAGTAGTAAAGCGGCTTGCCCTTGTAGGCCCACTGCGTGCGGCCGTCGTCGCGTCGAACGATCGTCCAGTCGCCTTTCGCCGTGCCGCCGTCGGCGAACAGCGGCGGCCAGTTGGTGGCGCACGGGCCATTGCAGACGCTGCGCCCCGAACCCACCGGGTCGCGGTCGAAGGTGTACAGGGTCATGTCCTTCGCGCCGACCAGCACCCCCGCCGACGTCGTCGCCGGGGTGGACTGCGTCGCACTGTCGTACATCGAACCCATCGAACTGCAGCCCGCCAGCAGCGCGGCGGCGCCCGCGGCAACCATCATCCTGACCATGAGTGCTCTCCGGTGGACGGGCCGGCCGCATGCCGGCCCTGCACGGTAAACGCGCGCCGATCCCTGAATATTCCGCCGCGCATGCGATCATCATGATCCGATGCCGAGCCTGGAGGAAGCCAGCGATGAACCCGTCCCGCGCCGTGAGGATCCATGAGTTCGGTCCGCCCGAAGTCATGCGCGTCGAATCGGTGGACCTGCCCGACCCCGGTGCCGGCGAGGCACGGGTGCGCCAGACGGCGATCGGCTTCAACTTCATCGACGTGTACCAGCGCAACGGCGCGTATCCGCTGTCGTTGCCGACCGGCCTCGGTCACGAGGCGACCGGCGTGGTCGAGGCGGTCGGCGCGCGCGTGAGCGACCTGCGGCCCGGTGACCGCGTCGTCTGCATGAACGCCGGCGTCGGCGCGTACGCCGATCGCCGCAACGTGCCGGCCGAGCGGCTGGTGGCGTTGCCCGATGCCGTTTCCGACGAAGACGCCGCCGCGGTGTTCTTCAAGGCGATGACCGCCCAGTACCTGCTGAAGAAAACCCATCGGGTGCAGTCCGGCGACGTGTTGCTGGTGCACGCCGCTGCCGGCGGCGTCGGGCAGATCCTGTGTCGCTGGGCGAAGGCGCTCGGCGCGTTCGTCGTCGGCACGGCCGGCTCGGCGGCCAAGTGCGAGATCGCGCGCGCCGCCGGCTGCGACGCCGCGATCGACTATTCGCGCGACGACTGGCCGCAGGCGTTCCTGCAGGCGACCGGCGGGCGCAAGGCGCGCGTCGTGTACGACTCGGTCGGCCGCGCCACCTTCCTGAAGTCGCTCGATTGCGCCGCGCCGTTCGGGCTGGTCGTCGTCTACGGCGGCGCGTCGGGGCCGGCGCCGGCCATCGAACCGGACCTGCTGAACAAGAAGGGCTGCCTGTTCCTGACCCGCCCGTCGGTGTTTCCGCACAATGCCGACGTCGGTACGTTCCGGGCCAACGCGGCCGACGTGTTCGCTGCGATCGATGCCGGCCACGTTCGCGCGTCGATCGGCGCGCGCTTCGCGCTCGAGGAGGCGGCGGCGGCGCACCGCGCCGCGGAGGCGCGCGCGACGACCGGCTCGATCCTGCTGTTGCCCTGACGTCGGCGGCTCAGCGGCGCCGCGTGTCTCCGCGCTCGGCGGCCAGCACGGCCGCGAGACGCTCGCTCGCTGCGTCGGCCGCGAACTCGTCGACGGCGAGCGGCAGCTTGCGGCGCCAGTTCGGATGCTCGTCGACGGTGCCCGGCAGGTTGCACTGCTCGACGACGCCGAGCCAGTCCTCGGGCTGGACCATCATCAGCAGCGCCGGGCTCGACGCGAGCCACGCGTGCACCGCGTCGACGAGCGCGGGCGCGAGCGGGCCGCGCGCAAGGGCTTCGACGTCGGCGTCGGCCGGCAACCGGCCATCGCGTGCCAGCGCCACCAGCAGCCGCAGGCGATCGTGCTCGCGTGCGTGCGCGAGTTGCGCACGTGAAGCCTCGTCGGGGAACAGGCCGAGCGCGTCGCGCAGCCTGAGGTCGTGGCCGGACCACCAGCCGGCGAGCGTCGGCAGGTCGTGCGTGCCGATCGACACCAGAGCTTCGCGCGGGTACGCCGACGGTGCGATGAAGTCGCCCGACGCGTCGCGCTGGAAGTACAGCAGCCGGTACGACAGCACGCGCGCCCGCCCGAGTGCTTCGCGAACGGCGTCGGGAACCGTGCCGAGATCCTCGCCGATCACCATGCAGCGATTGCGGTGGCTTTCGAGCGCCACGACGGCGAGCAACTCGTCGAGCGGGTAACGGACGTAGCCGCCGTCGCGCGCGGTCGCGCCGTGCGGCACCCAGTACAG
>DAORSF010000039.1:0-10747 GCA_035443405.1 Burkholderiaceae bacterium
GCGCGGCGCGTTCCCGCTGTTCGACGCCGACGCCTACCTGGCCGAGCCGCACGCCGCCTCGCGCCTGTCGCCCGAGCTGCGCCAGCGCATCCGCGAGCACGGCATCCGCAACTCGCACCTGCTGTCGATCGCGCCTACCGGCACGATCTCGATCGCGTTCGCGGGCAACGCGTCGGGCGGCATCGAGCCCGCCTTCTCCTGGACCTACACCCGGCGCAAGCGCATGCCCGACGGCAGCAAGCAGGAATACGAAGTCGAGGACTTCGCGTTCCGGCTGTGGCGGCACCTCGGCCACGACGTCAACGCACTGCCCGACTACTTCGTGTCGGCGATGCAGATTCCGGCGCTCGAGCACATGCGCATGAGCGCCACCGTGCAGCCGTTCATCGACTCGGCGATCAGCAAGACCGTCAACGTCGCCGAAGACTATCCGTACGACGAGTTCAAGTCGCTCTATCTCGAGGCCTGGCGCGGCGGTCTCAAGGGCATCACCACCTACCGCCCGAATTCGGTGATCGGCTCGGTGCTCAGCGTGCCGAGCGCCACCGCCGCCGCGCAGCAGCCGCAGGACCTGCACTACGAGCCCGACCGCCGGCTGCGCCTCGAGCGCATTCCGCAACCGGCGCTGTCGTCGCTGCGCTGGCCGAGCCGTCCGAAGCTCGCGGCCGGCAACATGGCCTACTCGTACATGGTCGAGCCGCTCGACGAGCGCGCGTCGTTCTGCATCTTCATCGGCCAGACCGAGGAATCGTACGCGCGCGCCGACGGCAGCCCCGGCCTGCGCAGCGTGCCCTTCGAGACCTGGGTCAACGGCAACGAGCAGCCGCGCGGACTCGGCGCGATCGCCAAGGCGCTGTCGATGGACATGCGCTCGAACGACCGGGGCTGGCTCAAGCTCAAGCTCGACGCGCTGGCGCGCACGCGCGACGAGCAGCCGCTGCAGATGGCGTTCCCGCCGGCCGGCGAGGTGCGCTGGACGCCGGGCATCGTCGCCGGCTTCGCCGAGATCGTCCGCTACCGCTGCGAGGAGCTCGGCATGTTCGAGGCGCTCGACACGCAGCCCACGCCGATGCTCGACGCGATGATGTTCCGCAAGGAGCCCAAGGCCGGCCCTCTCGGGACCTTGTCGTGGACTGCCGACGTCGGCAACGCCGCGACCGGCGACGACTTCGTGCTCGGCCTGAAGGAGCTGCAGTTGCCCGACGGCACCCGGCGCCCCTACTCGATCTGGCTCTCCGGCGACTATCCGCGAGTGCTCGACGGATTGTGCAAGCTGCTGTCGCTCGACATGCACGTGATCGACGTCAACTGGATCGGCCTGAAGCTGCGCAAGCTGCTGAACTTCGGCGAGTTGAACGGCTCGTTCTGGGCGCCGGTGCCCGGCGAGAACCGCCAGCAGATCTGGCCGAGCACGGTCGCCTACGTGGCCGCGCTGATCCTGCACCGCTTCAAGGTGCTCGGCCTGCTCGACGGCGAAGGGCACGCGATCGGCGGGGCCGGCGCGCTGGCGTTGCCTGGCGCCGAATCGACCGCCGCGAGCACCTCGGCACCGCTGATCGCAGGACAGGCCTGCCCGTCGTGCGGCGCGCACGCGTACATCAAGCGCGACGGCTGCATGTTCTGCACCGCCTGCGGGCATCAGGGCGAGTGCGGCTAGTCCCCGCGGCGCGTTCGGGCGTCGACACGAGACCAGGGGTTGCTGCGATACAATCCGCGCCGGGCGGGTGCGGATCGCACGCGGCATTTCCAGGCGGCCGAGCGGGCCGGTTTCGACGGGCATGGCAGAGCGAATACTGGTCGTCGACGACGAAGAGGACATCCGGGATCTCCTGGCGAACTACCTGAGCGGTTACGGTTTCGAGGTCGCCGCCGTGCCCGACGGCATGACGATGCGCGCGGAACTCTCGCGCGCCCCCGCCGATCTCGTGCTGCTCGACCTGGGCCTGCCGGGCGAAGACGGCCTGAGCCTCGCGCGCGAACTGCGCGCGCAGCCTCGCGCGCCCGGCATCATCATCGTGACCGGTCGCGGCCAGCCGGTCGATCGCATCATCGGGCTCGAACTGGGTGCCGACGATTACGTGGCCAAGCCCTTCGACCTGCGCGAACTGGTGGCGAGGGTGCGCAGCGTGCTGCGCAGGACCATGTCCGGTCGTGCGCCAGCGCCTTCGGCGCCGGCCGACTGCTTCGAATTCGTCGGCTGGCGCCTCGACTTGTCGTCGCGTTCGCTCACCCGGCCCGACGGCGCCGACGTGCCGCTCACCACCGGCGAGTTCGACCTGCTGACCGCCTTCGTGCAGCACCCGAACCGCGCGCTGTCGCGCGACCGCCTGATGGCGATCATGCATCACCGCGAAGCCGGCCCGTTCGACCGCGCCATAGACGTGCAGGTCGGGCGGCTGCGCCGCAAGATCGAGCGCGATCCCGCCGAACCGGAGC
This sequence comes from Burkholderiaceae bacterium, assembly GCA_035443405.1. Lineage (GTDB taxonomy): Bacteria > Pseudomonadota > Gammaproteobacteria > Burkholderiales > Burkholderiaceae_E > Zeimonas. The sequence continues at coordinate 2,437 of DAORSF010000039.1, forward strand.
TGATCAAGTCCGTGCGCGGCGTCGGCTACCTGTTCGCCGCGCGCGTCTCGGTCGGCTGAGGCCATCGCGGTGAACATCCCCGGCAAGCCCGCTTCCAGCGTGTCGGCGGCATCGATCGGCGACGCCTATCCCTGGCTCTACGAACAGATCTTCCACACAGCGTCGGATGCGCTGATCGTCGTCGACAGCGACGGCTACATCCGCCTCGCGAACCAGCAGAGCGAACGACTGTTCGGGTTGCACGGCGACGAGATCGTCGGCCGGCCCATCGAGGACCTGATCCCGCAGCGATTCCGGGAGGGACACCGGCGTCATCGCGGCCGGTATGCGCTGCGCGCCGAATCGCGCCCGATGGGCATGAACCTCGCGCTGTGGGCGCAGCACCGCGACGGAAGCGAGTTCCCGGTCGAGATCAGCCTCAGCCCGTTCCGGCTGGGCAGGGAGACGCTGATCTGCGCCAACGTCCGCGACGTCAGCGACGTGCAGCGCGCGCAGGACCTGCTGGTGCGCGCGCGCCAGTCGAACGCGGTCTCCGACTTCGGCCGGCTCGCGCTGGTCACCAAGGACATCGCGCAGATCCAGCGCGAGGCGTGCCGGCTCGTCGGTCTTCATCTCGGCGCCGACTGCGCGCTGGTCGCGCATTGCTCCGCCCACGGACCGGCGATCGCCGGCGCCAGCGAAGGGCTCGACGCGCAGGCGCTGGCATCGACGATCGCGCGGCTCGCCGAATACTGCGGGGCGGGTGCGGAGCCGATCGTGCAGCCGATCGTCGTCGACGACCTGCCCGAAGTGCCGGGTGCCGCCCTGGGTTCGCCGGCGACGGTGCCGCGCAGCGCGCTGCTCGCGACGATTCCCGGCGACGACCGCACGCTGGGACTGCTGGTCGCCGGGGCCCGCCAGTTGCGCAACTTCACGCGCGACGACGCGAACTTCCTGCAGGCGCTCGCGAACACGATCGGCGCCGCGATGCAGCGCTCGCGCGCCGAGGCCCAGCTGTACCAGTCCCAGCGCCTGGAGGCACTCGGCCAGCTGACCGGCGGCGTCGCCCACGACTTCAACAACCTGCTCACCGTCGTGTCGGGCAACCTGCAGATGCTCGAAGAGCGGGTCGCCGCCGACGCCTTGTCGGCGAACCTGGTCAAGGCCGCGATGCGCGCCACCGGTCGCGGTGCCGACCTGACCCGCAAGCTGCTCGCCTTCGCGCGCCGGCAGACGCTGCAGCCGCGTGCGATCGACGTTCGCCAGTTGCTCGCCTCGCTGGCCGACATCCTGCGGAGGACGCTCGGCACCAACATCGACGTCCGCTCGGCGGTCGCGGACGGAGTGCCGCCGGTGAAGGCCGACCCGGGACTGCTCGACACGGCGCTGCTGAACCTCGCGGTGAACTCGCGCGACGCGATGCCCGGGGGCGGCACGCTGACGCTGGGCGCGACGCTCGCAGACCTGCGCGGCGATTCCGCGGGCGGCGACGACGGCCTCGCGCCCGGGCGCTACGTGCTGATCTCGGTGACCGACACCGGTGCCGGCATGGATCTCGAGGTCCAGGCCCGCGCCTTCGAGCCGTTCTTCACCACCAAGGAAGGCAGCAAGGGCAGCGGCCTCGGGTTGAGCCTCGTCTACGGTTTCGCGAAGCAGTCGGGGGGCCACGTGCACGCCGCCAGCGCGCCGGGCCACGGCACGACGATCAGTCTCTACCTGCCGGTCGACGAGGCCGCCCGCGCGCAACCGCCCTCCCCGGGCGCCGAAGCGAGCTACCGTGGCGGCAGCGAGACGATCCTGGTCGTCGAGGACGACGAAGGGGTTCGCGACGTCGCGGTCGGGTTCCTGCGCCGGCTGGGTTATCGGGTTCTGGAGGCCGCCGACGCCTCGGATGCGCTGGCGCAACTCGAACGCGCTCCCGACATCGACCTGCTCTTCAGCGACGTCGTACTGCGCGGGGACATCAACGGCCCTTCGCTGGCCCGCCAGGCCATTGCGCGCCGCCCGGCGCTGCGGGTCGTCTTCACGTCCGGCTACACGCGCAGCGCGGTGCCCTGGCGCGAAGGGCTCGACCCCAAGGTAGAGCTGCTCTCCAAGCCCTACCGGATCGGCCAGCTGGCGCGTACGTTGCGCCGCACGCTGGACGGCACTCCGCGCCAGAACGCCGACGCCGCGGCGCCCGAGGACGACTAGACGCCAGACCGTCGCCGCGCGCGCCGAAACCGGCGAAGATGCCGCCTGCGCTACGCAGCCTCGCGCTCGCGGCGAGCGTCACCGCGTCCGATGACCGCCCGCAAGGCCGGCATCGACTGGATCTCGACTTCGCGGTTGCGCACCGCGATCAGGCCCTCGGCCTGGAACCGCGACAGGATGCGGCTCACGGTCTCGAGTTTCAGGCCGAGCAGGCTGCCGATCTCCTCGCGCGTCATGCGCAGCAGGAAGCGGTGCGCCGAGAAACCGCGCGCGTTCAGCCGCTGCGACAGGTTGATCAGGAACGCGGCCAGGCGCTCTTCGGCCCGCATCGACCCGAGCAGCAGCATCAGCGAACGCTCGCGCTGGATCTCGCCGGCGAGCATCCGGAACAGTTCGCGCTGCAACGCAGGCTCGCGACAGGCCAGCGCATCGAGTTCCTCGAACGGGATCTCGACGACTTCGCTGTCCTCGAGCGCGACCGCATCTCCCGCATAGGATTCGGAGCCGATGCCGTCGAGGCCCAGCACTTCGCCCGCCATGTGGAACCCGGTCACCTGCTCACGCCCATCCTCGGTGAGCAGGACCGACTTGAACGACCCCGCCCGGATGCCGTACAGCGCGTGGAACGGCGCGCCGAGCCGATACAGGTACTCGCCGCGGCGCACCCGTCGCCGCGCGCCCCCAGCCCGCGCGAGCAGCACGTCCATGTCGCTCACCTGGACACCGGCCCGGACCACGACCTTCGTGCCGGCCGGATGGAGCTGAACGGCGGGGGCGTCTTGGATCTGCATCACTACACTCCGTGGCTGGGCTGCCGAATCATTCAGGCTCGGGTTGATCCCCGTATCTTTCGAACTCTATCGGGCGGCAGCGCGAGTCCGATGGCGGCGCCGAAACGGCCCGTAACCATTTGTAACGACGCGGTCCCGGCCTGCCATAATCGTCAGCGTGGACGCCGAACAACTTCTCGCCTCCCGCTTCGGCGAACTGGTCGAACTCGGACTGCTGAAGATCTTCGCGGTCAGCGGCGCCATCGGCCTGCTGATCGGTCTGGAACGCGAGCGACGCCCCGGCGCGAGCGCCGGCTTGCGCACCTTCGCACTGACTGCGGTGTTCGGCACAGCGTCGGCGCTGCTCGGCGAACTCGGCGACACGGCCTGGCCGACCGCGATCGGCCTGCTGCTGGTCGGCGCGATGGCGGTCGCCGCGCAACATCGCGAGGCCGACCACGACGGGGATCCCGGGACGACCACGACGGTCGCGATCCTGCTTTGCTACGTGCTCGGAACGATGGTCTGGCACGGCCTTGCGACGATCGCCGCGTCGCTGGCGGTCGTGGCGACCGCGCTGCTGTACTTCAAGCCCGAACTCAAGGGGCTGAGTGCACGCATCACGCGTCGCGACATGCTGTCCATCCTGCAGTTCGGCGCGCTGAGCCTGGTCGTGTTGCCCGCATTGCCCAACCGCGGCTACGGTCCGCACCTGGCGCTCAATCCGCACCAGATCTGGCTGATGGTCGTCCTGATCTCGGGCGTCAGCCTCGCCGGCTACGTCGCGCTGCGGCTGGTGGGCGCCCGGCACGGGCTGTTGCTGATCGGCTTCCTGGGCGGACTGGTGTCGTCGACCGCGACGACGGTCATGTATGCGCGTCGCGCCCGGGAAGATTCGTCCCAAGCCCGCGCGTCGGCGCTGGTGGTCCTGATCGCCGGCAGCGTCGGGTTCGCCCGCATCGGCCTGGTCGGTGCGATCGCGGCGCCTGCGCTGCTTCCGCTGCTGGCGCCGGTGCTGCTGGCGGGCTTCGCCCCGATGCTGATCGCCGGCATCGTGAACCTGCGCAGCATGCCCGCGGTCCCGGCCGGTGCCGAAGCGACCGCGCCGCAGGTCGACAACCCCACCGAGCTGCGCACGGCCGTGTCGTTCGGCGCGTTCTACGCCCTCGTGCTGCTGCTCGCGGCAGTGCTCACGCAGTGGCTCGGCGGGGCCGGGCTGTACGCGGTGGCGGCGGTATCCGGCCTGACCGACGTCGATGCGGTCTCGCTGAGCAGCATGCGGCTTTTCGGCGTCGGCGGCGTCACGCCCGGACAGGCAGTGGCCGCGATCGCGCTGGCCTTCCTCGCCAACATCGGCTTCAAGTTCGCCTTCGCGCGCTGGATCGGCGGCAGGCAGCTGGCCCGCCACAGTGCCGGCGGCTTCCTCGCGAGCGGCCTGGCGCTGCTGGTCGCGATCGCCGTCCTGCAGGGGTCCGCCGCCGCAGGATGGGCGATTGCGCCCCGTCAATGACGTCAGGCCGGGCAGACCCTACAATGCCCTGGTCACACAACAACGTCAGGAGATCTGCATGTACAAGAACCTGCTGGTTCCGACCGACGGGTCCAAGCTGTCGAACGACGCCGTCGAACGCGCCATCCAGTTCGCCAGGGAAACGGGCGCCAGGGTGACGGCACTGCACGTGATGCCCGAGTACATTCCGCCGGCGTTCGCCGAGTTCCCGGCCGCAGGGCAGGCGTCGTTCGCCGAATTCATGAAGGCCACGGAAGAAACCGCGAAGACCATCCTCGACGCCGCCTCGCAGTCGGCGAAGGCCGCGGGCGTGCAGTGCGACACCGTGTCGGTGCGGCACACGCAGCCGTATCGTGCGATCATCGACGTGGCTCGCGAAAAGGGTTGCGACCTGATCTTCATGTCCTCGCACGGTCGCCGCGGACTCAGCGCGCTGGTGCTCGGCAGCGAGACCAACAAGGTGCTCACGCACTCGAGCATTCCGGTGCTCGTGTTCCGGTGACCGACGCCGGCGCACCGGCCTTGCGATGCTCCCCTCCTCCCCATGAACCCCGAACTACCCCTCGATACGGAGAAAACCACCATGGATGCCACCGCACGCGTCGAAGCGGCGCGCGAAAAGCTCGCCCACGAAATGCGCACGCTCGTCGGCGATGCCGAAGAGATGCTCAAGGCCGCCCAGAAGCAAGGCGGAGAGCACCTCGGCGCGGCTCGCGAGCGGCTCGAGCGCAGCGTCAGCATCGCGAAGGCCGAGCTCGCCAACGTCGAGCATGCCGTCGTCGAGCGCGCGCGGCGGACGGCGCGCGAGACCGACGAGTACGTTCACGATCACCCCTGGACGGCGGTGGGCATCGGCGCCGGCATCGGCGTGCTGCTCGGCCTGCTGCTCGGCCGGCGTTGAAGACGCGCTGCACGCGCGCCCACCGGCTCTCGCGACGATGAACGCGCCGGCGCAAGGCGACGCGACCAGCCTGATGGGTCGCGTTCGCGGGCTCCTGGGCGGCCTGCTCGAGATCCTCGAGACCCGGCTCGAGCTGCTGGGCACCGACGCCGAGTTGCAGGCGCAGCGCCTGCGCGGGATGGCAGTGCTGCTGCTGGTGGGCCTGTTCTTCCTCGCGCTCGCACTGGTCTTCGGCTCGATGCTGGTCATCGCGGCGTTCTGGGAGACCCACCGGCTGGCGGCCATCGGGGTCGTCGCGGGCGTGCACCTGTTCGCGGGGGTCGGCTGCCTGCTCGGCCTGCGCCGGCTGGTTCGCGCGGGGCCCCGGGCATTCGAAGCGACGATTGCCGAGTTGCGACACGACATCGCGCGGCTGCGTTGAACGAGGCCCTCGTGAGCGCGCCGACCGGGGATCCGAAGGCCGAAACCGCCGCGCAGCGCCAGGCGCGCCTGCGGACGATCAGCGCGCTTCAGCGCGACGCGCTCGACGCGCGGTGGCAGCAGCTGGCGCCGACCCTCGAGCGCGTCGACTCGGCGCTCGCGCGGCTGCGGCAGCTGCGCCGGAACCCGCTGGCGCTCGGCCTGCTCGCGATTTCGGCTTCGAGCTTGCTCGTGAGCCGGCGCGGCCGCCAGCTGATCGGCGGCGTGCGCACCGGTTGGCGACTGGCCATGCGGGCGGCGACCGTCGTGTCGCTCTGGCAGGCCGTCCGCCCGCCCCCTGCGAAGCCGCTCGGTACACGCGCCAGGTACGCGCGCAACCGGTAGGTCAGGGACGCAGTTGCGCCTCGCGCTTCGGCTGGCGTTCGACCAGGCGCGCCAGATGCCCCATCTCCGTCGACAGCAGGTGCACGAGGTCGTCCAGCGCGACGATGCCTGCGAGGCAACCGTTTCGATCGACGACCGGCAGGCGGCGCACGCCGCGCGAACGCATTGCACGCGCGGCCTCGAGCGGACCGCTGTCCTCGGTCACCGTCGCCAGCCCGTCGAGCATCACGTCACCGGCGGTGATCGCGTTGGCGTCGAGTCCGGTCGCGACGATCTCGATCACGATGTCGCGATCGGTGACGACGCCGATCGGCTTGCGCCGCTGTTCGTCGTCGATCACGACGACCGCGCCGACGTGGCGGTCACGCATCCGGGTCGCCACTTCGGCCAGCGAAGTGTCGGCGAGGCAGGTGACGACCTCGCGGGTACAGGCATTTCCGACGTTCATGGATCTCTCCGTTGCGATTGCCGCCGATTGTCGATGCAGCCGTTGGCAGGCGCGTTGATTGCCGTCAACGACCGGGGCGACGGCGCTCGGCAACACCCGCTGCAGGCGCGCACGCGGCCGGGCGCCGCCGCGCACCCGCGGGCACGCGCGCGTGCGATCGCGAGGGTCTTCGCGCTGGCGCTCGCAGCCGCGGTCGGCACCGTGCACGCAGCCCCCGGCGCGAGTCCGTCCGCATTCGACGCGCACGGCAGCGTCGTGCGGGTCCTCGACGGCGATTCGGTGCTGATGCGACTTGCCGACGGCGGGTTGAGGGGCATCCGGATCGCCGGCATCGACGCCCCCGAGAAGGGACAGCCGCATGCCGACGCGTCGCGCCGCGCGTTGCTGGCGCTGCTGCACCAGCGCGAGGTTCGGGTCGAGGTCGTCAAGACCGACCGGTTCGATCGATGGGTGGGCAGGGTTCTCGTCGAGAACCGCGACGCGGGGCTCGCGCAGTTGCGGGCCGGGCTGGCCTGGCACTTCACGCGCTATGACGCCGACCTGTCGCCCGCCGTCCGCCGCCGCTACGCACGCGCCGAGCGACAGGCGCGACTGCGGGCCATCGGACTCTGGCGCGATTCCGCGCCGCAGCCGCCGTGGGAGCACCGGGCGAGGGCGCGAGCCGCGGCGGGCGCGTCAGGGCTCGCTCCCGGCGGCGCCGCCGCGCTCGGCAACCCGGTGAGGTAGTCCGTCGAGCACCGCAGGAATCAGCACCCCCGCTTCGCCACGCAGAACGCCTGCGGCAAGGTCGTCGATCGGCGTCGGCTCGGGATTGACCACCACGATCCGCGCGCCGGCTTCACGAGCGAGCAGCGGCAGCCCGGCAGCCGGGTGCACCAGTGCGGAGGTGCCCACCACCAGCATCAGGTCGCAGCGCAACGCCGCCCGTTCGGCGCGCGCAAACACGTCCGGCGGCAACAGCTCGCCGAACCAGACGACGTCGGGGCGCAGCGGCGCGCCGCATCGCGGGCACGGCGGCGGCGCGCGCGGATCGCTGCGCCAGTCGTAGCCCGGGGCGAAGTGGGCGGGATCGCCGCAGCCGTCGAGGCAGCGTGCGCGCAGGATGCTGCCGTGGAGTTCGAGCACGCCGCGACTGCCGGCGCGCGCGTGCAAGCCGTCGATGTTCTGCGTCACCACCGTGACGCGGCTGCCGCTGCGCGATTCGCAGGCCGCGATCGCACGATGCGCAGGGTTCGGCTGCGCCGCACCGATGGCAGCGCGGCGATCGGCATACCAGCGCCAGACCAGCGCCGGGTCGGCGCGAAAGCCCGCCTCGGTCGCCAGCCGCTCGGGGTCGTAGTGCGCCCACAGGCCGGTCAGCGCGTCGCGAAACGTCGGGATGCCGCTCTCGGCCGACACGCCCGCGCCGGTGAAGACGACCACGCGCTGCGCCGCTGCGATCCAGGCGCGCACGTCGGCGAGGCTGGCTTCGCCCTTCATGCCTTCGCGCGCTGCAACCTCTGGCGCAGCGTCTCGTAGAGCACGATGCCGGCCGCCACCGACACGTTGAGGCTTCCGACCTGGCCCGCCATCGGGATCCGCACCAGCGAATCGCAGCGCTCGCGCGTGAGCCGGCGCATGCCGCTGCCCTCGGCGCCGAGCACCCAGGCGACCGACGCGGGAAGCGCTTCGTCGTACAGCGACGCGGGCGCGGCGTCATCGGTGCC
>DAORSF010000040.1:0-10707 GCA_035443405.1 Burkholderiaceae bacterium
CGCAGAAGATCCCGGTCACCGGCGCGGTCATCGTCACCACGCCGCAGGACATCGCACTGCTCGATGCGCGCAAGGGGCTGAAGATGTTCGAGAAGGTCGGCATCCCGATCCTGGGCATCGTCGAGAACATGGCGATGCACGTCTGTTCGAAGTGCGGGCACATCGAGCACATCTTCGGCCAGGGCGGCGGCGAGCGCATGTCGAAGGAGTACGACGTCGAGTACCTGGGCGGGTTGCCGCTCGACATCCGGATCCGCGAGCAGGCCGATTCGGGCAAGCCGACCGTGGTCGCCGACCCGGACGGGCAGGTCGCGGCGATCTACCGGCAGATCGCGAGGCGTGTCGCGGTGAAAATCGCCGAGAAGGCGCGCGACATGAGCCTGAAGATCCCGTCGATCGTGGTGCAGAACACCTGAGCGAGCGAACGCTGGCGGCCCGGGGCAGCAATCGACCGACGAGGCAATCCCCCACGGCAGGCATGCCAACTTGCGTTCGATCCGCAAGGGGGTAGGATACTAAGTGTTTACCCTTAGTCGCAGCCGACAAGGGTACGTGACGATTGTCTCCGCCTCGCCGAGCGAAGGCCCCAGCTGCCGACGCTCGGTTTTTTTTTGGCCGCCGTCGTCGAGGCGGATGAGCCCGGTAGAGGCCCTCTCGTCGCTGGACTCGCTAGTCGCCAGGCCCTCGGGGAGCTGCCCTCGGCATCGGGCAGGCGGGAAAATCCGCGTGGTTTATCCTGACTGCCGATGGCCACGAGCTTCTCACCCGTCGAGGAAACGGCCGGTCACGACCGGGAGGCGCGCGCGCGCCAGGCACCCCCGCGTCGGCAGCGGCTGGCATGGCCGCTTGTCGTCGGGCTGCTGGTGCTCGCCTTGGTCGCGGCGACGCTCTACGCGCTCGGCAGCGGGCGCTTCGACCTGCCGTTAGGCGAGGTGCTGCGGATTCTCGGTGGACGGCACGAAGTCGCCGCTGGAGCGGCTCCGTCGATGGCCGAGACCGTGCTGTGGCAGATCCGCGGGCCGCGCGTGATCGCTTCGATCGTCGTCGGCGCGGCGCTGGCGGCCTCCGGCGTTGCACTGCAGGCGGTGTTCCGGAACCCGCTGGCCGCACCCGATTTGCTCGGGGTCTCGGCCGGCGCTGCACTCGGCGCGGTGGTCGGCATCTTCCTTGGATGGAGTGTATTCACGATCCAGGCCGCCGCCTTCGTCGGCGGGCTGGTGGCGGTCGCGCTGGTCTACGGGATCGGCACGCTGCTGCCGCTGCGCGACCGCACGCTCAGCCTGGTGCTGGCAGGGATCGCGATCGGCAGCATGCTCGGCGCGCTGATTGCGCTGGTGAAGACGTTGGCGGACCCGCACACGCAGTTGCCGGCAATCACGTTCTGGTTGCTCGGCAGCTTCTCGTCGATCACCGTAACCGACCTCGCGCTGCTGTCGGCGTTCACGCTTGCCGGGCTCGCGATGCTCGCCCTGATGCGCTGGCGCGCCGACGCGCTGGCGCTGTCGGACGACGAAGTTCACGCGCTCGGCATCCGGCTTCCCGTCGTCCGTGCGGCGCTGGTCTGCGGCGCCACGCTCGCCACCAGCGGAACAGTGGCGGCGGCCGGCATCATAGGCTGGATCGGACTCGTCGTGCCGCACGCGGCGCGGATGCTGGTCGGGGCGTCGTTCCCGCGCGTGCTGCCGGTCGCGATGCTGATGGGCGCGTTGCTGATGCTCGTGATCGACACGCTCGGCCGCAGCGTGTTGCAGGCCGAGGTCCCGCCAGGCGTGCTCACCGCGCTGGTCGGCGCGCCGGTGCTGTTCGCGCTGATGCTCCGGCGTCGCGATGACTGAGCTGCTACGCGCACGATCGCTGGCATTCGGCTACGAGGGTCGGGCACTGACCGCGCCGATCGACCTGGCGCTTCGCACCGGCGAGATCGTCGTGACGCTCGGCCCCAACGGCGCGGGCAAGAGCACGCTGTTCCGCACGCTGCTCGGCACGCTGCCCCCGCTGGCGGGCACGATCCACTGGGGCGCTCAGGCGCTTGCCGAGCTTGGGCCGCGCGAGCTCGCGGCCCGGGTCGCCTGGGTTCCGCAGCAGCCCGGCGCTGCCCTCGAGCTCGACGTCGAGCAGTACGTCATGTTGGGCCGGCTAGGGCGCCTGGCGCTGGGCGCGTCCCCTCGCCGTGCCGACCGCGACGCGGTCGCGCACGCAATCGCGCGCCTGGGGCTCGAGGGCTTCCGCACGCGGCCGCTGTCGCGGATGTCGGGCGGGGAGCGGCAACTCGCCGCCATCGCGCGCGCGCTTGCGCAACAGGCGTCTACGCTTCTGCTCGACGAGCCCACTGCGAGCCTCGATTTCGGCAACCAGGGCAGGGTCCTAGACACGCTGCGCAGCCTGGCGACCGACGGGCTGGGGATCGTCTACGCGACACACGACCCGAACCATGCGCTGCGCGCGGGGACCCATGCGCTGGTCTACCTGCCCGATGGCGCGACCGCGTTCGGAACGGTCGACGCGCTGATCGAGCCGGGCGTTCTGTCGCGCGCGTACGGCGTCGGCGTCGAGGCCGCGCGCCGGGCCAGCGGGCGGCCAGTGTTCGCAGTCGCGGAGGTTGCAGCGCCGGCGGGGTTCGCGCGGGCGGCATCGGCGGGCGCGCCGGAAGATCGGTTGAACTGAGCGGGCGAACTGAACGGGCGATCTGAACGGGCGAACCGAGCGCGCGAAGGGCGGTTCAGCCGGTCACCGCGCAGGCGTCGGCGTCCTCGGGTGCCTTCTTCTGCGTCAGCTCGACGCCGTTCTTCACCGACACGATCTCGGCGAGGATCGCCACTGCGATTTCCGACGGCGTGCGGCTGCCGATGTGCAATCCGATCGGTCCGTGCAGGCGCGCGATCTCGTCGGCCGACAGGTCGAACATCGCCAGTCGGTCGCGCCGTTTGGCCGTGTTCTTGCGCGACCCGAGTGCACCCACGTAGAACGCCGGCGACTTGAGCGCTTCGATCAACGCCAGGTCGTCGAGCTTCGGGTCGTGCGTGAGCGCGACCACCGCAGTATTGGCGTCCGGTTTGAAGTCCGCGATGGCGTCGTCGGGCATGCCCGGCAGCCACGTGACCTGCGGCAACTCGAGCGTCGTGTAGTACTCCTCGCGCGGGTCGCAGACGTAGACCTGGAAGTCCAGCGCCCTGGCCATCTCGGCGAGCACGCGCGACAGTTGCCCCGCGCCGATCATCAGCAGTCGATAGCGCGGTCCGAACACCGTGCGGGCGATCCGGCCATCGAATTCGAACCACTCTCCACGCTGGGCGGGTGCGAGCGTCGCGAGCCCCGTCTCGAGGTCGAGCGTGCGCGCGACGAGCTCGTGTCGCGCCGTGCGCTCGAGCACTTCGCGAATCCAGCCTGCGTCGATGATCGGCTCCTGCAGCAAGCGCAACGTGCCGCCGCAGGGCAGGCCGAAGCGCGCCGCCTCCTCCTTCGCGACGCCGTAGACGACGAGCGACGGCTTCGCGACGCGCTCGCCGGTCTGCACTCGCTTGATCAGGTCGTCCTCGACGCAGCCACCCGAGACGGAACCGACCACCAGCCCGTCGTCGCGCAGCGCGAGCAGGGCGCCCGGCGGTCGTGGTGCCGACCCCCAGGTTTCGAGCACCGTGACCAGCCAGACGCCGCGCCCTTCGGCGAGCCAGTCGCGCGCATGCTCCAGGACTTCACGGTCCAGGCTGTCCATCCTGCTCTCCTCGATGCAGCGGTCAGGTCATCGACGCGATCGGCGCGCGGTCGATCGGGCGCGCGCCGTCGTGCGTCAGTGTAGCGCCGGGCCACCCGGCGGCGGCGAAAGCAGGGTGCGCGCACTGTGGGTTCAGGTCGTGCGTCCCGTCCGGCGTGTTCCCGCATCGGGCCGCTGCGGCGGCTTGCGCAGCGCCTGCGCCAGGTCGGCGAGGCTGGCGAGGTTGTGCATCGGCAACATCCGGTCGACGTGGGGCAGCAACGCCCGAACGCCGCCGGCGCGCGGCGCGAAGCCCTCGTATCGCAGCAGCGGGTTGAGCCAGACCAGTTCGTGCGCGAAGCGTCCCAGACGCGCCGCCTCGGCCGCGAGCGAGCCGTGTTCGTCGCGGTCGAGCCCGTCGGTGACCAGCAGCAATGCGGCGTTGCCGGTCAGCAGGCGGCGCGCCCAGCGCCGATTGAACTCGGCCAGGTTCGAGGCAATGCGCGTGCCGCCGCGCCAGTCCTGCACCAGCGCATCGGCCCGCTCGATCGCCACGTCGGGGTCGCGGTGGCGAAGGCAGCGCGTGATGTCGGTCAGTCGCGTGCCGAAGACCATCGTGTGCACGCGATGGTGGTGCTGGGTGAGTCCGTACGCGTAGTGCAGGAAGGCGCGTGCGTACCGGTCCATCGAGCCGGAGATGTCGATCATGATCACCAGCGGCGGCGGGCGCAGTCGCGGCGCCGAGCGCGGAAGGTCGATCGTGTCCGGCGTACGGGCCAGTCTGCGCAGTGCGCGGCGCACGTCGATGCGCCCGCGCGGCGAGGCGGCGAGCCGACGGGTGCGCAACGGGCGCACGGGCAAAGGCACCGTCTCGGCGAGCCGGCGCGCGATCGCGAATTCGCGCGCGGACATGCTCTCGAAGTCGGCACGCTGGAGACGTTCACGCTCGGAGAAGCTGACGATGGCGTCGATCGTCTGCTTGTCCTCCTCGTTCGGCGGCGATTCGGGCGGCGGCGTCGTGGCCGGCGGCGACAGCGCTTCCTCGACCCGGCGCGGCCGCTGCGGCGGCTGCACCGGCCCTGGACGTCCGGCAATCTTCGGCAACAGCAGGTACATCAACCGCTCGAGCAGCTTCGGGTCGCGCCAGAACGCCGCGAAGGCGGCGTCGAAGACCGGCTGCTGCTCGTGCCGGCCGAGCATCACCGCCGACAGCGCGGCGTGCACGTCGTCGCGTCGATCGAGCCCGACCAGTTCGACCGCGCGGATCGCAGCCAGGATGCGGTCGGATCCCACCGGGAGGCCGGCCGCGCGCAACACCCGCGCGAAATGCACGATGTTGTCGGCGACGCGACCGCTCACGGGTGGCGTTCCAGGATTCCCTCGGCGTGCAGTTCGTCGAGGATCGCCTTCGTGGCGCCGCCTTCGAACTGCGCGATGTCGTCCTGGTACTTGAGCAGCACGCCCAGCGTGTCGGACACCGATTGCGGGTCTAGCGACAGTGCGTCGAGCGCAAGCAGTGCATTGGCCCAGTCGATCGTCTCCGCGACGCCGGGCGCCTTGAACAGGTCGAGCCGGCGCGCGCGCTGGACGAACGCGACGACCTGAGCGGCCAGCCGCTCGCCGGCGCCGGGCGCCTTGCGGTGGATGATCTCGAGCTCGCGCGCGGCGTCCGGGTAGTCGACCCACGCGTACAGGCAGCGGCGCTTCAGAGCGTCGTGGATCTCGCGCGTGCGGTTCGACGTGAGGACGACGATCGGCGGATGCTCGGCGCGGATCGTGCCGAGCTCGGGCACCGACAGCTGCGACTCGGCGAGAACCTCGAGCAGGAAAGCTTCGAACGGTTCGTCGGCGCGGTCGAGCTCGTCGATCAGCAGCACCGGCGGCTTGTCCTGCGTCAGCGCCTGCAGCAACGGTCGCGCGATCAGCATCTCGCGCGAGTACAGGCCGGCGACGAGCTTCTCGCGACTCGCCTCGTGCCCGGCTTCGGCGATGCGGATCTCGAGCATCTGGCGCGCGACGTTCCACTCGTAGGCCGCGGACGCGATGTCCAGGCCCTCGTAGCACTGCAGCCGGATGAGCGGCGTGTCGAGCGCGCGCGCCAGTACCTTGGCGAGCTCGGTCTTGCCGGTTCCGGCCTCGCCTTCGAGCAGCAAGGGCCGCCCGAGATTGAGCGCCAGGAAAACCGCGGTCGCCAGTTGCCGGCTCGCGAGGTAGTTCTCGCGCGACAGGGCCTCGAGCGTCTCGTCGACGTTGGCGGGACGGGGCATGAACGGAGCTCTCTGGTCGCTGGAGGAACGAGGGAGGAGGCTGCGCGCGCCGCCGATGGCCGGCGCGCGCAACCCGAGGGCTCGCGCGTGGTCAGCCGGCGAGCGCCTTCTCGACGGCGCGGCGCGCCATCACCGTGACCATCGCGGCACGGTATGCGGCGGATCCGTGCATGTCGCTGTTGTAGCCGGCCGGATCGAGGCGGATGCCGGCGATCGCATCGGGCCGGAAGTCCCGCGCAAGCGCCTGTTCCATCTCCGGGACGCGGAAGACGTGCGAGCGCGCGCCGGTCACGGCCACCCGCACGCCGGCCGCGCCCTGGCTGACGAACACGCCGACCAGCGCGAAGCGTGACGCGGGCTGCTTGAACTTCACGTAGGCTGCGCGCTGCGGAACCGGGAAGCCGACCGACACGATCAGTTCGCCGTCGTCCAGCGCGGTCGTGAACAGGTCCTTGAAGAAGTCATCGGCCGCGATCGACCTGCGGTCGGTGTGCACCGTCGCCCCGAGGCCCAGCACGCCCGCCGGGTAGTCTGCGGCCGGATCGGAGTTGGCGATCGAGCCGCCGAGCGTGCCCATGTTGCGCACCATCTGGTCGCCGATGCCGCCTGCGAGGTCGGCGAGCGCGGGAATCGCCGCGCGCACGTCGGCCGAGCGCGCGACCTCCGAATGGCGGGTCATCGCCCCGACCTTCACCGACGCACCGTCGCGGCTGATGCCGCGCAGCGCGTCGATGCTGGCGAGGTCGACCAGCGTGCTCGACGAGGACAGGCGCAGCTTCATCGACTGCACCAGGCTCTGTCCGCCGGCGAGGAAGCGCGCATCGCCGCTGAGTGCGCCGACCGCCTTCGCGACGCTGTCTGGACGCTGATATTCGAATGCGTACATGTGAGTGTCTCCTCGATCAGGCGATCTTGTTGGCAATGCGCCAGACGCGTTCCGGCGTGGCGGGCATCGGCACGTCGCGCACGCCGAGTGCATCGGTCAGCGCGTTGATGAACGCGGCCGGCGAGCCGATCGCGCCCGCTTCGCCGCAGCCCTTGACGCCCAGCGGGTTGTGCGTGCACGGCGTGACGTTGGTGCCGATGGTGAACTTCGGCAGGTCGTCGGCCCTCGGCATCGTGTAGTCCATGTACGACGCGGTCAGCAGTTGGCCCGACTCGCGGTCGTAAGCGCAGCCTTCGAGCATCGCCTGCCCGAGGCCCTGCGCCAGGCCGCCGTGCACCTGGCCTTCGACGATCATCGGGTTGACGACGTTGCCGAAGTCGTCGACCGCGACGAACTGGACCACCCTGGTCCTGCCGGTCTCGGGATCGACCTCGATCTCGCAGACGTACGAGCCGGCCGGGTAGGTGAAGTTGGTCGGATCGTAGAACGCGTTCTCGTTGAGGCCGGGCTCGAGCTTGTCGAGCGGATAGTTGTGCGGCACGTAGGCCGACAACGCGATCTGCGCGAACGGCACCTTGCGATCGGTGCCGGCCACCTTGAACTCGCCGTTGTCGAACTCGATGTCCGTGTCGGAGGCCTCGAGCAGGTGCGCGGCGATCTTCTTGCCCTTGGCGATCACCTTGTCGATCGCCTTGACGATCGCCGTACCGCCGACCGCCAGCGAGCGGCTGCCGTAGGTGCCCATGCCGAACGGAACCCTTCCCGTGTCGCCGTGCACGATCTCGACGTTCTCCATCGGGATGCCGAGCTTGCCCGCAACCACCTGCGCGAAGGTGGTCTCGTGGCCCTGGCCGTGGCTGTGCGAGCCGGTGAAGATCGTGACCGTGCCGGTCGGGTGCACGCGCACCTCGCCGGCTTCGAACAGGCCGGCTCGGGCTCCGAGCGCGCCGGCGATGTTCGACGGCGCGATGCCGCAAGCCTCGATGTAGCACGAGTAGCCGAGGCCGCGCAGCTTGCCGCGCTTGGCCGCTTCGGCCTTGCGCGCCGGGTATCCGGCGACGTCGGCCATCTTGAGCGCCTTGTCGAGCGTGGCCCCGTAGTCGCCGGTGTCGTAGGTCAGGCCGACCGGCGTCGCGTACGGGAATTGCGTGACGAAGTTGCGACGCCTGATCTCGACCGGGTCGATCTTCATCTCGCGCGCGCACTGCTCGACCAGCCGCTCGACCACATAGGTGGCCTCGGGACGGCCCGCCCCGCGATAGGCGTCGACCGGCGCGGTGTTCGTGAACACCGACTTGACCTCGGCGTAGATCGCCGGCGTGCGGTACTGTCCCGCCAGCAGCGTGGCGTACAGGATGGTCGGCACCGACGACGCGAAGGTCGACAGGTAGGCGCCCATGTTCGCCGTGGTGCTGACGCGCATCGCGAGGAAGCCTCCCTGTGCGTCCATCGCCATCTCGGCCCTGGTCACGTGGTCGCGGCCGTGGGCGTCGGTCATGAACGATTCGCTGCGCTCGGCGGTCCACTTGATCGGCCGGCCGACACGCTTCGATGCCCAGACCAGCGCGGTCTCCTCCGGATACAGGAAGATCTTCGAGCCGAAGCCGCCGCCGACGTCGGGCGCGATCACGCGGACCTTGGACTCGGGCAGGCCGAGCACGAACGCGCTCATCAGCAGGCGCTCGACGTGCGGGTTCTGGCTCGCGACGTACAGGGTGTAGCTGTCGTCGTGGCGCGTGTAGACCGCGTTGGCCGCGCGCGGCTCCATCGCGTTCGGGATCAGCCGGTTGTTGATGAACTCCATCTTCGTGACGTGCGCCGCCTTCGCGAACGCGGCGTCGGTCGCTGCCTTGTCGCCGTGGCCCCAGTCGTAGCAGACGTTGTTCGGGACTTCGTCGTGCACCGCGGCCGGGGCCTTGTCCGCGCTGGCGGGGTCGACCACCGCCGGCAGCGGCTCGTAGTCGACCTCGACCAGTTCCGCGGCGTCTTTCGCCTGGTTCAGGCTCTCGGCGACGATCAGCGCGACCTGGTCGCCGACGTGGCGAACCTTGCCTTGCGCGAGTACCGGGTGCGGCGGCTCCTTCATCGGGCTGCCGTCCTTGCTGTGGATCAGCCAGCCGCAGGGCAGGCCGCCCACCTTCGCCTCGGCGAGGTCGGCGCCGGTGAAGATCGCTACGACCCCGGGCGCCTTGAGCGCGCGCGAGGTGTCGATCTTCCCTATTCGCGCGTGCGCGTGTGGCGAGCGAACGAAGACCGCATAGGTCTGGCCCGGCATCACCACGTCGTCCGTGTACTGCCCCGCGCCGGTCAGGAAGCGCTCGTCTTCGCGCCGCGGCAGGGACTTGCCGATCGGCGAACTCGACATGTCGGTCATGGTCGTGTCTCCCCGTTGTCAGCCCTGCGCCGCGACCTGCTCGATCGCGCGCACGATGTTGTGGTAGCCGGTGCAACGGCAGATGTTGCCTTCGAGCCCGTCCCGGATCTGCGCCTCGGTCGGCTTGGGGTTGTCCTGCAGCAACTGGATCGCCGACAACACCATGCCCGGTGTGCAGAAGCCGCACTGCAGTGCGTGGCATTCGTTGAACGCCTTCTGCATCGGGTGCAACTCACCATTCGCCGCCAGGCCCTCGATCGTCGTGATCGATGCCCCGTCGGCTTGAAGCGCGAGAATCGAGCAGGCCTTCACGGCGCGCCCATTCATGTGGACCGTGCAGGCACCGCACTGCGCGGTGTCGCACCCCACGTGGGTGCCGGTCAGTTGAAGGTTCTCCCGAATGAACTGCACCAGCAGGGTTCGGGCGTCGATCGTTGCCGTCACCTGCTTGCCGTTCACCGTCATCGTCACGGTCCGGTCCATGAATCGCCTCCTCGGTTCGAAGTTGTTCTTGCCGCGCGCGGCGGCCCGCTGATTCAAGCTGCAATCATGCCACCTTCCCGATGCCGTCGAAGCGTTCCGCGCAACGACCCTGCCGGGCGAGTCGGAATTGTCGGGGGTAGCGGCCCGATGCTGCATTGCAGCACCCCGGGGCGACCCTGCGGCTCGGGCTAGAATGCCGCGATTCTCGGCGCGAGGTGCGCCGTTTCCGGGCGCGCAATGAGCATCAAATCAGACGGCTGGATCCGCCGCATGGCGGCCAAAGGAATGATCGAACCCTACGAGGCGGGCCAGGTCCGTGAGATCGATGGCAAGCGCATCGTCTCGTACGGCACGTCGAGCTACGGCTACGACCTGCGCTGCGCCGACGAATTCAAGATCTTCACCAACATCAACTCGACGATCGTCGACCCGAAGAACTTCGACGAGAAGTCGTTCGTCGACTTCAAGGGTCCCGTCTGCATCATCCCGCCGAACTCGTTCGCGCTGGCGCGCACGGTCGAGTACTTCCGGATCCCGCGCAGCGTTCTGACGGTGTGCCTGGGCAAGTCGACCTACGCGCGCTGCGGCATCATCGTCAACGTGACGCCCCTCGAGCCCGAGTGGGAGGGCCACGTCACGCTCGAGTTCTCCAACACCACCCCGCTGCCGGCGAAGATCTATGCCGGCGAAGGCTGCGCGCAGGTGATCTTCCTCGAGTCCGACGAAGTCTGCGAGACTTCGTATCGAGACCGCGGCGGCAAGTACCAGGGCCAGACCGGCGTCACGCTGCCGCGCACCTGAGCGGAGACCGGCCTCCGGTCGGGGCCCTGCGGCCCCGGGGCGGAGGATGGCTCGGTTGCGTGCGCCGCACAAAGCCGCTATATTTTTCCGCATGGTCTTGCGTCACTGCCCCGCTTCCACGCTTTCCCTCGCGACCGGCTCCCGGTCGCGCGGCGGCCTGCACCTGCTCGCGGTGCTCGGTCCGCTACTGCGCCCCGCGCGCTGA
>DAORSF010000041.1:0-10557 GCA_035443405.1 Burkholderiaceae bacterium
CGCGTTCGCCATTTCCGGCGGCGCACTGCTGCTCGCCGCGCTGCAACTCACGGGAGTCATCGGATGAGCGCCGTTCCACGGCTCGTGCCGCTCGGGATCTCGACCGACTCGGTGCAACCCCCCAAGTCGATCGAGGCCACGGGCCTGCCGGTACCGGTCGTCATCGATCTCGTTCTCAAGCACCTGCAGCGCGGCGGGGACACGTCGATCGCAGAGCTCGGTGCGCAGCTGGCGCTGCCGTTGCCGATGCTCGAGCGACTGCTCGTGTTCCTGCGCGACGAGCGATTCGTCGAGGTGCCGCGCCGCGGCAGCTTCGATGCCGACGTACGCTACGCGCTGACCGAAGCCGGACGCATGCGCGCCGACGAGGCGCAGCGTCGCAATCAGTACGTGGGCCCGGCACCGGTTGCGCTGTCGGACTACGTTGCGCGCGTCGAGCGCCAGCAGTTTACCGGTCGGTATGGTTGCGGCGCACGCATCACGCCCGAACGTGTCGAGGAAGCGCTGGCCTCGCTGGTGCTCGCGCCGGAACTGATCGCGACGCTCGGTGCCGCGCTCAACTCGCAACGACCGCTGTTCCTCTACGGCGCCAGCGGCACCGGCAAGACCTGGCTGGCCGAGCATCTGGTCGACGTCGTCGATGGCGCAATATGGGTGCCGCACGCGATCGAGGTCGACGGCGAGATCATTCAGGTCTTCGATCCGGCGGTGCATCGTCGGATCGACATCGCGGCGGATGGCGAGTCGCTCGACCGCTCGCGCCAGCCAGACGGCCGCTGGGTGTTGTGTCGCAGGCCCGTGGTCAGGCTCGGCGGCGAGATGACGCTGGCCATGATGGATCTCGAGCGCGACCCGATCACGCGCTTCTACAAGGCGCCCGCTCAGTTGAGGGCCAACAACGGTCTGCTGGTGTTCGACGATCTGGGCCGCCAGCGCAATTCGGCGCACCAGATCCTGAACCGCTGGATCGTGCCGCTGGATCGACGTGTCGACTACCTGTCGCTGCACACCGGCATGAGCTTCCAGGTGCCGTTCGACGTGCAGGTGATCTTCTCCTCGAACCTGTCGCCGGCCAGCCTCGACGACCCGGCGTTCGTGCGGCGGCTCGGCTACAAGGTGCGGCTCGATGCAATGGACGAGGCTTCGTACCGGCGCGTGTTCCGCCAGGCCTGCGAACGCGCAGGCGTTGCGCACGACGAGAGCGCCGTCGATTGCCTGGTCAACGAGCTCCACGCGCGCAGCGGCATGCCGCTGCTGCCGGCCTGGCCGCTCGATCTGGTGCTGAAGGTGCGCGACCGCGCCACCTACGAGGGCGTGGAGCCGCGCCTGACTTCGCAGGCAATGCGCTGGGCCTGGAAGCTGTACTTCGCGGCCGAAACCGGGGAAGAGGGCTGCCATCCCACGGCGGTTCACACGATGGATACACAGGGCATCACGGGGGGAGCGAAATGAGAGGTTCACGCGCATTGATCATGCTGCTGCTGTCACTGGTCGCGGGCGTCGCCGCGATGGTGCTGGCGGCGCGTTGGCTGAACGAGCAGAGCCTGGCGAAGAACGAGACGCAAGTCGTGGTGGCTGCGCGCGACATCGAACTCGGACAGCCGCTGAACGCGTCGATGGTGACGCTGCTTCCGTGGCCCGCCGGCTCGGTGCCGGCCGGATCTTTCTCGACGGTCGAGGCGATCGACGCTCGCGTGCTGCGCACGCAACTGCTGCGCGGCGAGCCCGTGCTCGAGGCCCGGCTCGCGCCGGTCGGTACGAAGGGCGGCCTGTCGGCGGTGATCGGTCAGGGACGGCGGGCGATCACGGTGAAGGTCAACGAGGTGGTCGGCGTGGCGGGCTTCGCGCTGCCCGGCAACTATGTCGACGTGCTTGTCAACACGCAGGACGATCGCGAACGGCCGGTTTCGAAGATCGTGCTCGAACGCATCCTCGTCCTCGCGGTGGCGCAGGAAGCGAGCCGCGACGACACGAAGCCGCGCGTCGTGAATGCGGTTACGCTCGAGGTCATGCCCGACGAAGCCGAACGCATCGACCTCGCGCGCAGTGTCGGCAATCTGTCGCTGGTACTGCGCAACCAGGTCGACACGAACCAGGCACAGACCGACGGCATCCGCAAGGCCGACCTGCTCGGCGAGGTGCCGCCGCCTGCGCCACCGGTCGCCGCGGGCCCGGCGCCGGCCGAAGCCAAACCCGCGCCGCGTCGAGTGGTGCGGCGCGCACCGCCGCCGGTTGCCGCAGCGCCCAAGGAAGAATCCCGGGTCGAGGTGATCCGCGGTGTGCAGCGTTCCACGACCGACCTGTGAGCGGGGAGAGGCAAGCATGACGCATACGAAGAAGACCACGGTCGCCATGGCACTGGCGCTGCTGGGCATCGCGACCGCGAGTGCGCAGCAGCCGGGCGCACCCGCGATGATCAAGGGTACGACGCAGACGAAGCCCCAGTTCGTGCCCAGGGCGCCGGCGTTGCCGCAGGCGCAAGCCGCCCCGCAGGCGCTGCCCGACGGCAGCATTCCGAGCGAGATCGGCCCGGCGATGGAACTGGTGGTCGGCAAGTCGACGCTGGTCCGGCTGCCCGCGCCGATCGAACGCATCTCGGTCGGCAACCCCGCCGTCGCGGACGTGACGCTGATCAGCGCACGCGAACTCTACCTGCTCGGCAAGACCTTCGGTTCGACCAACGTGATCATGTGGCGTCGCAACGCGCCGACGACGATCATCGACGTGTCGGTCGGTGCCGATGCGAGCGCGCTCGAACAGCGCATCCGTTCGCTGCTGCCCGGCGAGGACGTCCAGGTCCGGTCGGCTTCCGATTCGCTGGTGCTCGCGGGAACCGTCTCGAGTGCGCTGAAGGCCTCTCAGGCGGTCGAGATCGCCGAATCCTTCGTACGTACCTACTCGCGCGGCCTGCAGTTGCAGGTGATGGCAGGTGACCAGGTGGCGCGGCAGGGGCAGGCGATCTCGGTCGACCAGAAGGAAGTGACGAGCCGCTCTGGAAGCGGCAGCGGCAAGGAGCCACGAGTCATCAACATGCTGCGCATTGCGCAGCCGCAGCAGGTGATGCTCGAGGTAAAGGTCGCCGAAGTGTCGAAGAACCTGCTCGACAAGCTGGGGGTCGGTATCGACGCGACCCGCACCGGTGGCAACTGGAGCTATTCGATCCTCAGCAACCTGCTTTCGGATTCGGCTGCGCTGCTGGGCGCCACGCGCAACAACACATCGGTCGTGCTCGACGCCGAGCGGCGCGACGGCCTGATCAAGGTGCTCGCGGAGCCGAACATCGTCGCGATCAGCGGCCAGGAGGCGAGCTTCCTGGCTGGCGGCAAGATCTTCATCCCGGTGGCGCGCGAAAACTCCGGAACCGGCGGCGTGACGATTACGCTCGAGGAGAAGGAGTTCGGTGTCGGACTGAAGTTCACGCCGGTCGTACTCGACGGCGGGCGCATCCACCTGAAGGTGGCACCCGAGGTCTCCGAGCTTTCGCAGACGGGCTCGCCGTTCACGACCATCAACGGCGTTACCGCGATCCTGCCGAGCTTCACCACCCGCCGTGCGCAGACTTCGGTGCAGCTGATGGATGGCCAGAGCCTGGCGATCGCGGGCCTGATCAAGAACAACGTCACCGAAACGGTGCGTCGCCTGCCGGTGCTCGGCGAGCTGCCGATCCTCGGTGCGCTATTCCGCAGCAGCGAATTCCAGACCGACCGCACCGAGCTGATGTTCCTCATCACGCCGCGGTTGGTCAAGCCGATCGGCCCTGAAGTGGCGCTGCCTACGGACGCGTTCACGCCGCCGTCGCGCGCCCAGTTCTTCCTGCGCGGCCAGCTCGAAGGCGGCGGCAGCGGCGACGTGCCGCCGGATCGCCCGGCCGCGCCGGCGCCGGCAGCCACTCCTCCGGTACGTGGGTCGGCCGACGGCGTGCGGTCGGCCGGCGGCTTTTCGATGAAATGAAGGAGACGATCATGAATGGCAACGTTCGACGCATAAGCTCGGCGCTCGCCGTCTCGATGGCCGCCTTCGTGCTTGGGGGCTGCGCGGGACTGCCGCCCGTCGAGACCCCCGAACTCGATGCGCGCTTCGGCGATGCGGTGCGGCAGGCGACCGCGCAGCAGACGCTGAATCCGCAGGCAAGCGCCAACGCCGATCCGGTAGCGGGAATCGACGGCGTGGCGGCACGGAACACGATCGAGCAGTACCACAAGGGCTTCTCGGAGCCGCCGCCGACTTTCAACATCCTCGGCATCGGCGGCACTTCGGTGGCGCCGTGATCGGCCCGATACGTAGCAACCGCCCAGGCAGCTTCGGATGACTCTCAAGCTCACTCTGTTCGCACCGACCCCCGACGGATTGGCGGAGCTCGCACGCCAGCTTCCGCCGGCCGATGACTCGCTCGGCGTCTCTTCGGCACTTGGTCGCGCCGCAGAACTCGCGGTCGAGATCGAGCGCGGCCACCCCGACCTGGTCGTCGCCGACCTGCCGGCGCTCGACGAGGCCGAACTGCGGCGTATCGAGGTCGCGCTGAACGACTCGCCCTCGACGTCGGTGATCGTGCTCTCGCCCGAGCGCGCGCCCGAGTACCTGCTGCAGGTGATGCGCAGCGGCGTGCGGGAAGTGGTGCCGACGCCGCTCGCCAACGGCGAACTGAAGGCAGCCTACGCGCGGCAGTTCGAGCGGCTGATCGCGCGCCGCGGCAGCGCCCGCAGAGGACGCGTGTTCGCGTTCCTGCCGGCCAAGGGCGGAAGCGGATCGACCTTCCTGTCGACCAACCTCGCGTATGCGCTCGCCTCGCGCGGACAGCGCGTCGCACTGATCGACCTGAACCTGCACTTCGGCGATGCCGCGCTGTTCCTCAGCGAGGCGCGGCCGACGATCACGATTGCCGATCTGGCGCGCGACGTTGCGCGGCTCGATCCGACCTTTCTCGAATCGAGCATGATGGAAGTGGCGCCGAACCTGCGCGTGCTGGCTGCGCCCGATACGCCCGAGGGCGCAATGGACGTCACGCCCGCAGCGGTCGAGCGCATCCTTTCGGCGGCGCGCGAGCGCTTCGATTTCGTGCTGCTCGACATGGGTCGGCTGCTCGACGGCGCTGCGGTGCGCGCGCTCGACCAGGCCGAGTCGTTGTACCTGACGCTGCAACTGACCCTGCCGTTCATCCACGACGCCAGGCGGCTGATGACGCTGCTCACCTCGCTCGGCTACGCGCGCGACAAGCTACACGTGATCGTCAACCGGTGGGAGAAGGGTGGCGAGATCGGTTCGGTCGACGTGCAGAAGGCGCTTGGTACGCCGGTCGACCTCGAAGTGCCGAACAGCTTCGCCGCGGTGGCGCATGCCATCAATCACGGCGTGCCGATCCTGAGGAGTGCGCCGCGCGATCCGGTGTCGAGAGCGCTGACCGGACTGGCCGACAGGCTGGCGCCCCAGGAGGCCGCGCGAAAGCGCGGCTGGTTCGGACTGTCGCTATGAGGGGTGCGTGATGTCGCTGCGCGAGAGACTGAACACGATCCAGTTGTCGCAACCGGCGGGCGCGGCATTCGTCGCCGGCGCCGAGAATTCCGCCTACCGGGCCCTGCGTACCGACCTGCACACGCAGTTGCTCGACCGTGTCGACGTCGAGGTGATGGGGCGGTTGACGCCCGAGCGGCTTCGCGAGGAGCTTCGCATCCTGGTGGAGCGGCTGATCGGCGAGGCCGGGGCCGCGCTGAACGCCGCCGAGCGAAAGCAGATCGTCGTCGACATCCAGAACGAGATCATGGGTCTCGGTCCGATCGAGCCGCTGCTGGCCGATCCGACGGTTTCCGACATCCTGGTCAATACGTACAAGTCGGTGTACGTCGAGCGCGCCGGTCGCCTCGAGGCGACGCCGATCCGCTTCGACAGCGACGAACACCTGATGAAGGTGATCGACAGGATCGTCTCGCGCGTGGGCCGTCGAATCGACGAGTCGAGCCCGATGGTCGACGCGCGCTTGCCGGACGGCTCGCGCGTGAACGCAATCATCCCGCCGCTGGCGATCGACGGACCGCTGCTGTCGATCCGCCGCTTCGCGGTCGTGCCGCTGAAGATCGACGATCTGGTCCACCACAAGTCGCTGCCGCCGGAGCTGGCGGCGCTGATCGGCGGCATGGTCAGGGCGAAGCTGAACATCCTGATCTCAGGGGGCACCGGCACCGGCAAGACGACTCTGCTGAACGTGCTGTCGAGCTACATTCCCGACACCGAGCGCATCGTCACGATCGAGGACGCGGCGGAGCTGCAGCTGCAGCAGCCGCACGTGGTGCGGCTGGAGACGCGCCCCCCGAACATCGAGGGCAAGGGCGAAGTCACGCAGCGCGCTCTGGTGCGCAACAGCCTGCGCATGCGCCCCGACCGCATCATCATCGGCGAGGTGCGCGGCGCCGAGACACTCGACATGCTGCAGGCGATGAACACCGGCCACGAGGGATCGATGGCCACGGTGCACGCGAACGCGCCGCGCGATGCGCTGACGCGCGTCGAGAACATGCTCGGCATGGCCGGTATGGCGTTGTCGCAGAAGGCGATGCGCCAGCAGATCGCGTCGGCGCTGACTGCGGTGCTGCAGGTCGGCCGCCTGAGCGACGGCAAGCGCAAGGTGGTGAGCCTGTCGGAGATCACGGGTCTCGAGGGCGACGTGATCACGATGCAGGACATCTTCGTGTTCCGCCAGACCGGCGTGCAGCCCGATGGACAGGTCACGGGACGCTTCCACGCGACCGGCGTGCGCCCGAAGTTCCTCGAACGGCTCGCCGTGCGGGGCGTGAAGCTGCCCGACGACATGTTCGATCCGGGCCGGATCTACGAATGAGCGCCTGAACGGCGGCGACGGGAGCGGCGATGGACTGGGGCTTCACGATCTTCCTGCTGGTCTGCTTCCTGGCAGTGGTGTTGCTGCTCGAGGGAGGGTTCCTGCTGTGGCGCGACACTGGTAGCGCCGAAGTCCGCCAGCTCGAGCGCCGGCTTCGGGCGCTGCACGCCGGCGGCCACGGCGTCGAGGCCTCGTCGCTGATCAAGGCGCGCGAGGCCGACCGCGTTGGCGTGTTCGGCAAGCTCCTGCTCGCGATGCCGCGCGTCGCGAGCCTGGAGAAGGCGCTGCAGCAGGCTGGCATCGTGATGAAGACCTCGCGCTTCCTCGCGACGACTGCGATGTTGATGGTTGCGGTGCTTCTTGTGCTGCTGGCGCTGCGCCAGCCCTTGTGGCTCGCGGCGACGCTGGGACTGGGCGCGGTAATGCTGCCGTTTCTTTGGCTGAGCGTGGCGCGCAACAAGCGGCTCAAGCGGCTGGAAGCCCAACTGCCCGATGCCGTTGAGCTGATCGCGCGCGCGTTGCGCGCAGGTCACGCGTTTCCCACGGCGCTGCAGATGGTCTCCGAGGAGCTGCCCGACCCGATCGGCGGCGAGTTTGCCTCCGTTTTCGAGGAGGTCAACTACGGTCTGCCGATCTCCGACGCCATGTTGAACCTGGCTTCACGCGTCCCCGTCGAGGACCTGCACTTCTTCGCAGTGGCCGTGGTCTTGCAGCGCGAGACCGGCGGTAACCTCGCCGAGATCCTCGACAACATCGGCCGACTGATCCGCGAGCGCTTCAAGCTCTACGGCACGATCCGTGTGCTCAGCGCCGAGGGCAAGATGTCGGCCTGGGTACTGACGCTGCTGCCTTTCGTCGCCGCGCTGGTGCTGAACCTCGTGAGCCCGGGCTTCATGGAAGTGCTGTGGACGGATCCGGCAGGATTCAAGTTGATCGCGGCGGCGCTGCTCGCGATGGCAGTCGGGGTCTTCTGGATGTGGCGCATCGTGAAAATCAGGGTCTAGGAGCCGGCGATGGAAGCGAACACGATTTACCTCGCCCTCGGCGCGCTTTTCGTCGCGGTCTTCGGCTTCGTCTACGGCGTGGGTGGGCTGTTGTGGCGCGGCCGCGGTGTGCGCGGGCGGTTGCAGGACGTGGTTGGGAAAAGTGCGCTCGAGGGTGCGGTCGATTTGCCGCGATGGCAGGTGCGCGTGGCAAAGGCGGCCGGTCCGATGGCCAGTCTCGCCGCTCCGAAGAAGGACGAGGAGATCGGCCGGATCCGCGCGAAGTTCATGAATGCGGGCTTTCGCGACGAATCGGCGCCGGCTGTCTACTTCGCGGCGAAGGCGTCGCTGGCGATCGCGCTGCCGGTTGCCTTGCTGCTGTTTACCGGCGTGCGCGAGTGGGATGGCAACCAGCCGATGCTGGCCCTGTTCGCCGCTGCCACTTTCGGCTACTACCTGCCGAACGGCGTGCTCGCGAGGCTCACCGAGACCCGGCAGCGGGAGCTGTTCGAGGCCTTTCCCGATGCGCTCGACCTGATGATCGTGTGCGTCGAGTCCGGGGTTTCGCTGGACGCGGCGATCGCGCGTACCGCCTCCGAGATCAGCCTGCGAAGCCCGCAGCTGGCCGGGGAATTGACGCTCGTGGGGCTCGAGCTGCGCCTGGGTGCGACGCGCGAGCGCGCGCTGCGCAACCTGGCCAAGCGTACCGGTCTCGACGAGATTTCCAGCTTCGTTGCGATGATGCTGCAGGCCGACCGCTTCGGCACCAGCATCGGCGACTCGATGCGCGTGCAGGCCGATTCGCTGCGTGTGCGGCGCCGCCAGCGCGCCGAGGAGCAGGCCGCGAAGATCCCGCTGAAGATGCTGTTTCCGTTGATCTTCTGCATCTTCCCTTCGCTGTTGCTGGTGCTCATGGGGCCGGCGATGATCCAGATCTACCGGATCCTGCTGCCGACGATGGGCGGGGGTGGCTGAGTGGTGGCGCGCGCGACACGACCGAGGCGTGACACAGGGAGGACAGGATGGACGACAGGCGCATACCCGTATCGCTGAGCGTATGCGCGGTCACGCTGATCACCGGCTGCGCGACCGCGCCGGGCGTGGTCGAGCTGAACGCGCGCAACACCAGGATCGAGCCGCTGTACCGCGTGGAGCAGCCGGCGGGCACCGCGGCCGGGCAGTACGCGGTCGGTCGCATGCAGCTGGCCGAAGGGCGCGTCGATGCGGCGATCGCGCGCTTTCGGAACGCGCTGACGCTCGAGCCGGGCTACGTCGAGGCGCTCAACGGCCTGGGCGTGGCCTATGGACAGAAGGGCCGCTACGAGGAGGCAGTGCAGGCGTTCCGCACGGCGCTGGCGAGCGCGCCCGATTCGGCGCATCTGTTGAACAATCTCGGCTTCGCGCAGTTCAAGGCTGGGCGCCTGCAGGAGGCGTCGGCGTCGCTCAGGCAGGCGCTCAGGCTCGAGCCGTACAACGTGCGCACGCGCGAAAACGTCCGCCAGTTGACCGAGGCGCGCGAGCGTGCTGCACGTGAGCCGGTCGCTGCTGCCGCTGCCGCGACTCTCGCGGCGCACGCCGACGCTCCCGCTGCAGCACCTGTCGTGGCTGTCGGTCCTGTCCTTGCGGCCGTGCCGCAGCTACCGGCTGTGCCCGTGCAGGTGGCACTCTCGATGAAGCCGGATGAGCCGGTCAAGGCTCCGCAGGTGCCGGCTGTCGCGCCGGCGTGGGTTGCCGACACCGCGCCGCCCCCCGTGCAGGTTGGGGCGGTGGAGGTGGTGGCCGAGGCCGTGCCCGTCCCTGCGCCTCGCGCGGACGCTGCGCGCAGTGCGGCCTTCGAAGTCGTGCTGGCGAAGTCCAGCGACAGCGTGCTGGTGCAGGTCGCTCCGGCCGTGTACGAGATCAGGTCGGTCTCCGTCGCGCAGCAGTTGGCATCGGGGCCCGCAACGGTGCCCGTCGCGCCGGCGGTCGAGCCGAAGCCGATGCCGGCCCGGTCTTCCCTCTTCGCGCTCGACCGCCTCGAGGTGAGTAACGGCGCGGGCACGAGCCGCCTGGCGACGCGCACCGCGCAGCGCCTTGCGCAGATGGGGGCCGCAGTCGCGCGCGTGACCAACTACGCCGGCTTCGGTCGGCAGCACACCGAGATCCACTATCGCGACCAGTACGCGGAGAGCGCGAAGCGGCTCGGCGCGCGCCTGCCGGTCGATGCGAAGCTGATCAATGTCGACGGACTGCGTAGAGACGTTGACGTTCGCCTGGTCGTGGGGCGCGATATGGTGCAGAGCGATGTTGCTGCCTGGTGGAATGAGGCTCTCGATGTTGCGCGCGGCGCCGAACCCGCGCCGGTGACGCGGGCCGATCTGGCCGTGGTGGTCGCGCCGGTTGCCGCCGCCCTGCAACCGGATGCGAGCAGCATCGCTCGCGTCGACGCCGAATACGGTTGGCGCGACCTGTAGCCGCAGGCTGCTTCGACTCCCTGCGCGGCCGCCTTCGGGCGGCCGCGCCCGTTGCGGCGGGGCGTGGCAGAATCCGGGCCTGTCCGACAGCACCCGGATCGCTAGCCCATGGATCGCGCCCGTTCGGTGGCGGCTGTTGCCGCCCGCATCGTCGCCCGGATCGCCGAGGAGCTCTCCGCCCGCCCCGCCCAGGTCGCCGCCGCCGTCGCCCTGATCGACGACGGCGCCACCGTCCCGTTCATCGCCCGCTACCGCAAGGAAGCCACCGGCGGCCTCGACGACACGCAGCTTC
>DAORSF010000042.1:0-1987 GCA_035443405.1 Burkholderiaceae bacterium
GTGCTGATGAACGCCGAGGTCGACGGCACCGTCGGGCCGATCCTGAAGACCTACGCGGACCGTGCCGGCGTCGTGCTCACCAGCGCCGACGGCGACCAGCCCGGCGTGATGATGAACCTCTACCGCTTCGTTCGCGGGATCGGCGTCAGGCCGGTGCTGTGCGGCAACATCAAGGGGCTGCACGACCCGCACCGCAACCCGACGACCCAGGAAGGCTTCGCGCGGCAGTGGGGCCAGAACCCGTCGATGGTGACCTCGTTTGCCGACGGCACCAAGATTTCGTTCGAGAACGCGATCGTCGCCAACGGCACCGGCATGCGCGTCGGCCAGCGCGGCATGTTCGGCCCGACGGTGCCGGCCGGCACGCCGATCCAGGAAGTCGCGGACCGCTATCCGCTCGACGCGTTGCTCGACGGCCCGGGCATCGTCGACTACGTGGTCGGCGCGATGCCGGGCCCCGGCGTATTCGTGCTCGGCACGCACGAGCATCCGCAGCAGCGCCACTACCTCGCGCTGTACAAGCTCGGCAACGGACCGCTGTATTGCTTCTACACGCCGTATCACCTGTGCCACTTCGAGGTGCCCAACACGGTCGCGCGTGCGGTGCTGTTCGGCGATGCAGCGCTTGCGCCCCTCGGTGCGCCGCTCGTCGAGGTCGTCGCGACGGCCAAGATCGACTTGAAGGCCGGCCAGCGCATCGACGGCCTGGGCGGCTACATGAGCTACGGGCTCGCCGAGAACGCCGCGACGGCGCGTGCGCAGGACCTGCTTCCGATCGGACTGGCCGAGGGCTGCACGCTCAGGCGCGACGTTGCCGCGGACTGCGTGCTGACGTTTGCCGATGTCGAGCTTCCGCCGGACCGGTTGTGCGACCGGTTGTGGCGCGAACAACTCCAACGATTCTCCCCCGACTCGATGAACCTCAATCTAGGAACGACCGAAAAATGAAGCTGCTGGTTACCGGAGTTGAAGGCTATATCGGCTGCCTGCTGGCGCCGATGCTGCAGGCGCGTGGACACGACGTCGTCGGTCTCGATACCGGCTACTACCGCGATGGCTGGCTGTTCAGCGATCGCGCGATGGTCCCGGGATTCCCCCGCTTCATCAACCGCGACATCCGCGAGATCGGACCGGACGACGTGCGCGGCGTCGACGCCGTCGTGCACCTGGCCGAGCTGTCGAACGACCCGCTCGGCGAGAACAACCCGGAGCTGACCTTCCAGATCAACCACCAGGCGTCGGTGCGCCTGGCCGAACTGGCCAGGGCGGCCGGTGCGAAGCGCTTCGTCTACACGTCGTCGTGCAGCGTCTACGGCTTCGCGCAGGGCACCGAACCGATGACCGAGACTTCGCCGACGAACCCGCAGACCGCGTACGCGAAGTGCAAGACGCTGGTCGAGCGAGACGTGGCGGCGCTGGCCTCGCCAGGCTTCTCGCCGACCTTCCTGCGCAATGCGACGGCTTACGGCGCGTCGCCGCGGATGCGCTTCGACATCGTGCTGAACAACCTGTCGGGCCTTGCCGCGACGACCGGCAAGATC
Source organism: Burkholderiaceae bacterium (assembly GCA_035443405.1). Lineage (GTDB taxonomy): Bacteria > Pseudomonadota > Gammaproteobacteria > Burkholderiales > Burkholderiaceae_E > Zeimonas. The sequence continues at coordinate 1,542 of DAORSF010000042.1, forward strand.
GTGATGACCAGCGATGGCACGCCGTGGCGCCCGCTGGTGCACGTACTCGACATCTGCGAGGCGATCGTGCGCACGGTCGAGGCGCCGCAGGACGCCATCCACAACCAGGTCTTCAACGTCGGGCACGACGCCGACAATTTCCAGGTCCGCGAGATCGCGCAGATCGTGGCCAACGTGTTCCCGGGCTGCGAACTGACGTTCGGGCCGCCAGGAGGCGACAACCGCAGCTATCGGGTGAGCTTCGCGAAGATCCACGCGCAGCTGCCGGGTTTCCGCTGCGCCTGGGATGCGCGCAAGGGCGCGCAACAGCTGCACGACGTGTTCGCGCGGATCGGGATGGATCGCTCGACCTTCGAGGCCAAGCCGTTCACGCGGTTGAAGCAGCTCAAGTACCTCAGCGCGACCGGCCAGATCGACGACAGGTTCTTCTGGAAGTACTGATCGAG
>DAORSF010000042.1:2087-10397 GCA_035443405.1 Burkholderiaceae bacterium
GGTGGACGTGATCGGAGGCGGCACCTGGGTCGAAGAGTACGCGCTCCTGCACGGGGTTCCGCCGTCCGTCTACGGGCGGGATTTCATGCAGGTGCTCTGGCTGGGGCGGAGGCTCGGCCTCGAGGGACGCCTCGCACCGATGCTCGCCGCCGCGGGCTACCGCACCGTCTCGGTGCTGCCCGCGTTTGCCCATGAACTGGGCGACAGCGGCGAGATGCAACGTTCGCTGGGGTTCGAACGCGTCGTGGACTGCCCGAAGATCGACGGCTGCGAACGTGGGGGCGCCTGGACCAGCGTCGCGGATGCGGCGTTGTACGCGCATGCGCTGAAGGAGCTCAGGGCCGCCGAAACGCCGGCGTTCGTCTACGTCGCGACGATGCGCCAGCACAGCCCTCACGTCTCCGGGTATCCCAAGCGAGCCTATCGGGACGAGATCGTTGCGGAATACCTGCGGCGCCTCGACGCGTCGGCGACGGAGGCGGACGACTTCCTGCGCGAACTGAAGTCGCTCGCCCGTCCGACCGTCGTCCTGATGTTCGGAGATCACATCGCGACCGACGTGAACTCGGCGTTCTCGCAAGAAGAGTTCCGCAGGAGTCGCCGACACACGTTCTTCAACCTGTACGACGCAACGGGTGAACCGGTGGCCGGCCGGCTCATGGACGCGTACCGGTCGGTCGAGGCGCCGAGCACCGCGTTTCTCGACGCGATCCTTCTCCGTTTCGCGGGCTTCGAGAGCGACTACATCGACCGCAAGCTGGCCATGATGCAGGCCTGCGGCGGTGTCTTCTGCGTCAAGCCCGAGGACGGGTCGCAGGTCGACACGCGCGGAGCACCGCAGTGAGCGTGGATCGGCTACGACCCCTGGTCGATTCGGCCTTTGCCCCGGCGGTCAGTCGATCACCTCGACCTCGGGGATCAGCACCAGGAAGCGGCCACCCCACGCGCGGATGCCGGCCATTTGCCTGACGACCTCGTCGCGCAGGTTCCACGGCAGGATCAGCAGGTAGTCGGGGCGCGTTTCGAAGATCTTCGCCGGGTCGTGGATCGGGATCTGTGTGCCCGGCAGCGTCAGCCCCTGCTTGTGCGGATTGCGGTCGACCGTGTAGTCGATGAAGTCGGTGCGCACGCCGGCGTAGTTCAGCAGCGTGTTGCCCTTGGCCGGCGCGCCGTAGGCCGCGATCGACTTGCCGGCTTCCTTGGCGTCGATCAGGAAGCGCAGCAGCTGCCGCTTCATTCGCTTGACGCGTTCGCCGTAGGCCAGATAGGCGTCGACGCCGGTCAGCCCCGCCTGGCGCTCGACCTCCAGCAGTGCCGGCACGCGGGTCGACACCGGGTGGATGCCGGTGCCATGCGGCTGCGCGTAGACGCGCAGCGACCCGCCGTGGGTCGGCAGTTCCTCGACGTCGAACACTTCGAGTCCGTGATGGGCGAGGATGCGGCGGAAGGTCGACAGCGAGTGGTAGCAGAAGTGCTCGTGGTAGACCGTGTCGAACTGGTTGCGCCGGATCAGGTTCAGCACGTGGTGGAACTCGAAGGTCACGACGCCGGTCGGCGCGAGCAGGATCCGGAAGCCTTCGACGAAGTCGTTGAGGTCCGGCACGTGCGCGACGACGTTGTTCGCGACCATCAGGTCGGCCTGGTAGCCCCGGGCCTTCAGGTCCGTCGCGGTGCGGGCGCCGAAGAACTCGACGGCCACCTCGACGCCCTGCGCGCGCGCCGCTTCGGCACAATTGCCGGCCGGCTCGACGCCGAGCACCTTGACGCCCCTGGGCAGGAACCAACGCAGCAGGTAGCCGTCGTTGCAGGCGACTTCGACGACCCGGCTCTGCGGGCCGAGGCCGAAGCGCTCGGAGACGGCTTCGACGTAGCGGCGGGCGTGGTCCAGCCAGGACTCGGAGTACGACGAGAAGTAGGCGTAGTCGGTGCCGAAGATCTGCTCGGGCGTCTCGAACTCCTCGAGCTGCACCAGCAGGCACTCGTCGCAGACGTAGGCGCGCAGCGGATAGAACGGCTCCATCCGGTCCTGTTCGGCCGGCGAGCGGTACGCGTTGGCCATCGGAGACATGCCGAGGTCGACGAAGACGTGTTGCATGCCCGAGCCGCAGAACCTGCAGCGGGGGCGATGCGAGCCGGTGTCAGGGGCCGCCTGCAGCGCAGCGGCGTTTTGCATGTTTCCCATGGTCCTCGTCAGCGGTTGAAGGGCGCCGGGCGCCGGAACGATGCAGGCATGTTGCACCGGCACGCCGCTCCCGCACGTGACAATTTTGGCACGAGGCCAATCGGTTTCATCTATAGTGCTCCGCCAACCCCCACCCGCGCCGACCCGCCATGCCAGTCATCACCTGCATCGAAGACCTGCGCCTGCTCGCGAAACGGCGCGTTCCGAAGATGTTCTACGAGTACGCCGACTCGGGTGCCTGGACCGAGAGCACCTACCGGGCCAACGAGACCGACTTCGCGCCGATCAGGCTGCGCCAGCGCGTGGCGGTCGACATCGACAAGCGCTCGCTGGTCAGCACGATGGTCGGCCAGCCGGTGTCGATGCCGATCGCGCTGGCGCCGGTCGGCCTGACCGGCATGCAGCACGCCGACGGCGAGATCCTCGCCGCGCGCGCCGCCGCCAAGGCCGGCGTGCCCTTCACGCTGTCGACGATGAGCATCTGCTCGATCGAGGACGTCGCCGAGAATACCGACGCGCCGTTCTGGTTCCAGCTCTACGTGATGCGCGACCGCGACTTCATTGCGAGGCTGATCGAGCGCGCGCGCGCGGCGCAGTGCTCGGCGCTGGTGCTGACCCTGGACCTGCAGGTGATGGGCCAGCGACACAAGGACATCCGCAACGGGCTGTCGGCGCCGCCCAAGCCGACGCTGGCCAACCTGATCAACCTGGCGACCAAGCCGCGCTGGTGCCTCGGCATGCTGAAGACGAAGCGGCGCACCTTCCGCAACATCGCCGGGCACGCGAAGGGGGTCGACGACCTGAGCTCGCTGTCGGCATGGACCAGCCAGCAGTTCGATCCGACGCTCGACTGGGACGACGTGAAGTGGGTGCGCGACCAGTGGGGCGGCAAGCTGATCCTCAAGGGCATCCTCGACGCCGAGGATGTCGAGCCGGCCGTGGCCAGCGGCGCCGACGCGCTGATCGTCTCGAACCACGGAGGCCGCCAGCTCGACGGCGCGCTGTCGGCGATCCGCGCGCTGCCGCCGATCGTCGAGGCGGTGCGCGGGCGCATGGAAGTCCACCTCGACAGCGGGATCCGCTCGGGGCAGGACGTGATCAAGGCGCTCGCGCTCGGCGCACGCGCCGTCCACGTGGGCCGCGCGTTCGTCTACGGGCTTGGCGCGATGGGCGAGGCGGGGGTCACGACGGCACTCGACATCCTGCGCAAGGAACTCGACGTCACGATGGGTTTCTGCGGCCTGCGCGACGTGAAGAAGATCGACCGCAACATCCTGGTGCCCGGCACCTACTAGGCACCGCGCTCGGCCCCGCGCCGCACCGCGGCCAGGATGCCGCGCAGGATCGCCAGCGGCGGCGGAGGGCAGCCGGGAATTTCGACGTCGACCGGGATCACGTTCGACACGCGGCCGCAGCTCGCGTAGCTCTCGCCGAAGATGCCGCCGGTGCAGCCGCAGTCGCCGATCGCGACGACCAGCCGCGGCTCCGGCGTCGCCTCCCAGGTCTTGCGCAGCGCGAACGCCATGTGGCGCGACACCGGGCCGGTCACGAGCAGCATGTCCGCGTGACGCGGGCTGGCGACGAACCGGATGCCCAGGCCTTCGACGTTGTAGTACGGGTTGTTCAGCGCGTGCAGCTCGAGCTCGCAGCCGTTGCACGAGCCGGCGTCGATCGCGCGCAGCGTCAGCGCCCTGCCGAGGACGTCGAGGATGTCGCGCTGGATGCGGTCGAACTCGGCACCCGGCGCGTCGGCGGCCTGCGGTGTCGGCTCGGTCCGGATGCCGGTCCGAACGATCTGCCTGGCGATCTTCCACATCAGAGATCGTGCCCCGAGTAGCTGAGGTTGAACGACTTGTTGATCAGCGGGAAGTCGGGAACGATGTTGCCGATCACCGCGTGCTCGAGCACCGGCCAGTTCTGCCACGACGGATCGTGGCAGTGGCAACGGCGGATGCGCCCGCCGGCATCGAGCTCGAGCGCGACGAAGGCCTCGCCGCGCCATCCCTCGACCCGGCCGGCTCCGACCGACGGGCGCGCGGGCACGGCGAGGTCGCTGCGCACCGGCCCCGCCGGCAGTCCGGCGCACAGCGCGCGGATCAGCCGCAGCGACTCGATGGTTTCGTCGAAACGCACGCTGACGCGGGCCGCCACGTCGCCGTTGCGATGCGTGACCATGGCGACCTCGAGGCGGTCGTACGGCGCCCACGGGTGATCGCAACGAAGGTCGGCGGCCTGGCCGCTGGCGCGCCCCGCCAGACCGGTCAGGCCGAGTTGCGCCGCGAGCTGCGGAGTCACCCGGCCGGCTCCCATGAAGCGATCCTGCAGGCCGGCGTGCTCGTCGTAGACCGCGCGCAGCGCGAGCACTTCGCGCTCGATCGCGTCGCACTGCGCGCGCATCCGGTCGAGCGTCACCGGCGCCGGGTCGAACGCCACGCCGCCGGGCGCCACGCGGTCCATCATGAACCGGTGTCCGAACGTGTCGAACGACAGTCGCTGCCAGTCCTCGCGCAATCGCGAGAACTGCGCCAACCCGAAGGCGAGGCCCGCATCGTTGCCGAGCGCACCGAGGTCACCGAGGTGGTTCGCGACGCGCTCGCGCTCGAGCATCAACCCTCGCAGCCACACGGCGCGCTGGGGCACGGCGCAGCCCGACGCCGATTCGAGCGCCATGCAGTAAGCCCAGGCGAAGGCCACCGTCGAGTCGCCCGACACCCGGCCGGCGAGACGATGGGCGTCCAGCGGCGCCAGCTCGGTGAAGCGGCGCTCGATCCCCTTGTGGACGTAGCCCAGGCGCTCCTCCAGGCGAAGCACCTTCTCGCCCACGACCGAGAAACGGAAGTGGCCGGGTTCGATGATCCCCGCATGCACCGGGCCGACGGCGATCTCGTGCACGCCGTCGCCCTCGACGCGGACGAACCGGTAATCGGCCGGTACGGGGTCGGCCGCGCAAGCGCTGGAGGGAGAGAACGGCACGGCGTCGCCTCGAAGCGGCCGAAGGCCCGTCGGCCACACGCCGTGGTCGAGCCAGGCGCGGGAATCGCCCGCGTTGTCGCAGGCGACGGCCAGCGTGTCGGCGATCGCGCGCTGCATCCGGTTCGCAAAGGGAAAGACGCCGCCGAGGCCCGGGTAGCTCGGAGAGGCATCGTCCAGCTCGAGTTCGACCCAGGCCAGGCCGTCGCGCAGCGCGTACGCCGCGCAGACCACGAAAGTCCCGGCGCGACCGCCGGCTCGCGCATCGTGCCGGCGCCGGTCGCTTCCCCACAGCGCGACCAGGCGCCCGCTGGCGGCGGCGACCGACTGAGCCGCCGCGGACCATTCGCTTCGCGTCGCCCGGGCGCGGGCGATCGGCAGCGGCGCCGGCAGCGGATCGAAGACGAGGTCCAGTCCGGGCAGTTTCATCGACTCAGCCCCCGATCATCCTGGCGGCCTCGCGATACCAGGCGTCGAGATACGGCGGCACGTAGAGCCCGAGCATCAGGCCGAGCGCAAGGTGAACGAACACCGGCACCAGTGCCGGCGGGTGCGGCAGCCGCCTGAGCGTGGTGTTGCCGAACACCATCGGCTGCACGCGGGCGAACACCGACGCGAACGCGACGCCCAGCGCGACCAGCAGGAACGGCGTCGCCCACGGCTGTTCGCGCATCGCGGTGGTGATGATCAGGAACTCGCTGGCAAAGACGCCGAACGGCGGCATGCCGAGGATCGCCAGCGACCCCAGCATCAATCCCCAGCCGATCGTCGGGCTGACCCGGATCAAGCCGCGGATCTCGTCCATCACCTGCGTGCCGGCCTTCTGCGTCGCGTGGCCGACCGCGAAGAAGATCGCCGACTTGACCAGCGAATGGACCGTCATGTGCAGCAGCCCGGCGAAGTTGGCGATCGGGCCGCCCATGCCGAACGCGAAGGTCATCAGCCCCATGTGCTCGATCGACGAGTAGGCGAACATCCGCTTCACGTCCTTCTGCCGCGTCAGCAGGAAGGCGGCGGCGACCACCGACACCAGCCCGAAGCCGATCATCATCCGGCCGGCCAGCGGACTCTCCAGCGCGCCGTCGGTGAGCACCTTGCAACGAAGGATTGCGTACAGCGCCACGTTCAGCAGCAGCCCGGAGAGCACCGCCGAAACCGGCGTCGGACCCTCGGCGTGCGCGTCGGGCAGCCAGTTGTGCACCGGCACCAGCCCGACCTTCGTGCCGTAGCCGATGAACAGGAAGGCGAACGCCAGCGTGATGATGTTCGGATCGAGCTGCGCCTTCACCGCGTCGAGGTTGGTCCACAGCAGCGCGCCGCCTTCGGCGCCGATCACCTTCTCCGCCGCCATGTAGAGCAGCACGGTGCCGAACAGCGCCTGCGCGATGCCGACGCCGCACAGGATGAAGTACTTCCATGCGGCTTCGAGGCTGGCGGCGGTGCGATAGACACTGACCAGCAACACGGTGGTCAGCGTCGCTGCCTCCATCGCCACCCACAGGATGCCCATGTTGTTGGTCATCAGCGCCAGCAGCATCGTGAAGCTGAAGAGCTGGTACATCGCGTGGTAAAGGCGAAGCCGCGGCGGCGTCATCTTGCCGTGGTCGCGCTCGACGCGCATGTAGGGTCGCGAGAAGATCGCCGTGGTCAACCCGACGAACGCGGTCAGCGTGACCAGGAACACGTTCAGCGCGTCGATGTAGAACTCGCGCTCCCAGACGAACAGCGGGCCGCCGGCGATCACCTGGGCGGTCAGCACGCCCGCGGCCACGAAGGTGCCGAGACTGAACGCGACGTTCAGCGCCATCGCGCTGTCGCGGTGGCCCCACAGCGCCAGCACTGCGCCGCCGGCCAGCGGAATCCCGAGCACGAAGAACAGCGCTTCCAAGTCAGTGGCTCCAGTGCGGGCAAAGGCGCGAGCCAGCACGCAGGCAAAGGGCCGAGCCCGCGCGCGTACCGGCAGTGGTCGGTGCGCCGGTGCTTGCCCCCGCTGCGCGGGGGTGCCCTGCGATGCTCGCAGCGCCGGCCCCGCCGCGAAACTCGCTGCGCTCGCTTCGCGAGCTCCGCTCGGACAGCCGCGGCGAGTCAGATGAACGAAGCGCGCTGCGCGCGCGGGCCGGCACTGCTGCGCTTCTCGGCTGCGCACAGGCGCGCCGGCCACTGCCGGTACGCGCGCGGGCTCGGCCCTTTGCCTGCGTGCTGGCCCGCGCCTTTGCCGACACCGAGATGGCCTGCGCGGTGGTCGCCTCGGTTGCTGCGACGAATGCTGCGACTCCTGCGCCGTCAGGGCGAACACGTTCAGGGTTCGCTGAGCGGCGTGCGCTGGCGGCGCCGGGCCGCCAGCGCATGCCGCGACACGCCAACCCGCGAAGACGAAACAGGAGTGGCACCTCAGTCCTCCTTCAGCCGCTCGAGGTGTCGGATGTCCAGGCTGTCGAACTGCTCGCGGATCTGGAACATGAACACGCCGAGGATCAGTACGCCGATCAGCACGTCCAGCGCGATGCCCAGCTCGACCACCATCGGCATGCCGTAGGTCGCCGAGGTCGCCGCGAAGAAAAGGCCGTTCTCCATCGACAGGAAGCCGATCACCTGCGGCACCGCCTTCGCGCGGGCGATCATCATCAGGAAGGACAGCAGCACGCAGGCCAGCGCGATGCCCAGCGATCCGCGCGCGATCGACGACGACAACTGCGCGATCGGCGTGGCCAGGTTGAACGAGAAGATCACCAGCAGGATGCCGATCAGCATGGTCGTCGGGATGTTGATCAGCGTCTCGACGTCCCAGCGGATGTCCAGACGGTCGATCACGCGGTGCAGCAGCACCGGAATCAGCACCACCTTGAGGGCGAAGGTCAACGCGGCCGATACGTACAGGTGCGGCTGCTGCGTCACGTAGCCGACCGCGGTGGTGGCGACGACCAGAGTCGCGCCCTGCAGCGTGAACAGGTGGATCAGCGACAGGATCCGCCGCTGCGAGATCATCGCGAACGCAAGCAGCAGCAGCAGCGCGCCGAGCAGGTTGATGAACTGCGTGAACAGCGCGCTCATCGGTGGGCGCTCCGTTGCGCGGTGCGCGGAAGGTGGGCGCGTGCAAAGGCGCGCGCCAAGGGGTAGCGCCGCGCGCGCTCGGGGGCCCGGGCCGTTCGCTGCCGGCG
>DAORSF010000043.1:0-10254 GCA_035443405.1 Burkholderiaceae bacterium
GCTCGCGCAGGCCGCGCGCATTGCGCGAGCGGGTGTAGTAGGCGATCTCGATTCGGCGGCGCGAGACCAGTGCGCTGCCGACCACTTCGAAGCAGTTGGGCGCCACGGGGCGGTTCTGCGCTGCGATCACGCGCACCCGCTTCATGATCTCGTCGGCCGAATCGCTGGCGGTTCCCAGCAGCGCGTTCAGGCGGGCGATCAGCGGCTGGATGTGCGGACCGAGCAGTCCGCCGGTGTCCAGGTCTTCGAGCATCCGGTGCATCGTCAGCAGCGCGAGCACCTCGCGATCATTGAACCAGAGCCCCGGCAGCCCGTATTGCGGGCCCAGCGGCGAGGGCGCAAAGCAATAGCCGCCGCGGTCGCGGTCGTAGACGATCGGGGCGTTCAGCCGGTCGCGCATGTAGGCGACGTCGCGCTTGAGCGTGGCGCGCGAGATCTCGAGCTCGCGCAGCAGGGCGTCGAACGGCACCACGGTGCGTTGGTGGATCAGCTGGTCGATCCGGTACAGGCGTTCGGTCTGGTTCATGGCGGTTTGCGCAGCATGCGCGTTGCATCGTAGCGAAGCGCGCCCCCGCCGGGAAGGGCGGCGACGGGCGACGGCTGGCGCACAATGCGCAGTTGCACTCACCGGCAGGAGCATCCGATGAACGAAGAAGCCTTCAACCTGGGGATCCGCAAGTTCCTGAAGATGGTCGGCGTGAACTCGCAGCGCGAGATCGAGCACGCGGTGGCCAGGGCAATCGCGGACGGCCGCATCGACGGAACCGGGTCGCTGGCGACGTCGGTCACGTTGAAGATCCCGGCACTCGGCCTGGAAGCGAAGTTCGACGGCAAGATCGACCTGGAGTGATCGGGCGCGCGTGCCGGCGCTAGAGCGCGTCGAGTGCGAGGCCGCCACTGGTGACCAGCAGCATCGCGCCGAGCAGCCGGGTCATCGCCGCGACGGGCATCGCCCCGGCCAGCCGGCGCCCGGCGAAGACGCCGGGCACGAGCATCAGGCCCAGCGCTGCGCCGGCGACCCAGTCGACGCCTTCGCCGACCGCATGTGCGAGCGTCGCGGTCGTGGCGATCGGCAGCTGGACGAGCTGGCCGAGCAGGATCGCATCCAGCAGCGGGACGCCGCGCCAGGCCAGCAGCGGCGTCAACACCATCGGGCCGCCGGTGCCGGTGAGCGACGACGCAAAGCCGGTGAGCAGCCCGACGCCCCAGCCCGCACGCGAGTGCCTGGCATCGGCGCCGGCATCGCGGGGCTCGCGACCCGCGGGCGAAGTCCGCAGCATACGCACGCCGACGATGCACAGCCCCAGCGCCAGGACCAGAAGTGCGGCGCGTTCCGGAACGCTTGCGATCGCGGCGGCGCCCAGCAGCGCGCCGGGCACCGTGGCGACCACCAGCGGCCAGCGCATCGTCGCCGGGTCGCGCACCGACCGGGCTGCGATGATCGCTGCCGCGGCGCCGGTGGCGACGAAGCCGAGCATCGCGATCGCGACCGCGTCGCGGATCGGCAGTCCGATCACCTGCGTGAGCCACGGCACCATCAGCACCCCGCCGATGCCGACGCTGCCGATCAGCGCGCCGATCAGCAGCGCGGCGAGCGAGGAGAGCAGCAGTTCGGCCCCGCTCATCGCGCGGGGGCAGCGCACGATCGGTACAGCTCGGCGTAGCGTCGAGCCGCGGTGCGCCAGCTCCAGTCGCGCGTCATGCCGTTTCGCTGAAGGCGGCGCCACAGGGCCGGATCGCGCCACGCAGCGAGCGCGCGCTCGACGGCGCCGAGCAGCGCTCGCGTCGTGGGGGGCCCGAAGCTGAAGCCGTTGGCCGAGCCGTCGGCGAGTGACTGCGGTGTGCAGTCGACCACCGTGTCGGCGAGTCCGCCGGTCGCGCGCACGACCGGCGGCGTGCCGTACGCGAGGCTGTACATCTGGTTGAGCCCGCACGGTTCGAACCGCGACGGCATCAGGAACAGGTCGGCGCCGGCCTCGATCCGGTGCGCGAGCGGCTCGTCGAAGCCGACGTGCACCGCGATGCGCGCCGGGTGGGCTGCGGCGAGCGCGCGCCAGGCACGCTCGAGCGGGTGCTCGCCCGACCCGAGGACGGCCAGTCGCGCGCCGCGCGCGATCAGCATCGGCGCGGCGTCGATCACGAGGTCCGCGCCCTTCTGGCGGGTCATCCGGCTGACCATCCCGAGTATCGGCGTGTCGTCACCGACCTCCAGGCCGAGCCGCGTTGCGAGGGCGGCGCGGTTGACGCGTTTCGCGTCCAGCGACGACGCGTCGTACTGCGCGGCGATCGCGCGGTCGGTGGCCGGGTTCCACTCGGCGGCGTCGATGCCGTTGAGGATGCCGACCAGGTCGCCGGCGCGCCGATCGCGGCGATGGCGCAGCAGGCCGTCGAGCCCGAAGCCGTGCTCGGCCTCGCAGATCTCGACGGCGTACGTCGGGCTGACCGTCGTGATCCGGTCGCTGTGCTGCAGCGCCGCCTTCAGGAACGAGATCCGGCCGTGGAACTCGACGCCGTCGATCGCCATCGCGGCCGCGGGCAGGTCGAGGGCGCCGAGCAACGAGGGCGCGAACAAGCCCTGGAACGCGAGGTTGTGCACGGTCGTCACCGTCGCGCAGGCCGGCTCGAGCCCGTAGCGCAGGTAGGCCGGCGCAAGTGCGGTCTGCCAGTCGTTGCAGTGCAGGACGTCGGGCGTCCAGTCGAGCGGCGACTCGGTGGAAGCGAGCAGGGCGGCGACCTTCGACAGCAGGCCGAATCGCAAGGCGTTGTCGGCCCAGTCGTGGCCGCTGCGATCCTGGTACGGGCCGCCGAGCCGCTCGTAGCAGGCCGGGCATTCGAGCAGCAGCAACTCGAGTCGCGGCCGCAGCACGACGCGCGAAAGCGTTGCCGGCAGCAGCTGGCCGCCGGGCTCGTCGATGCCGGCCAAAGCGACGCGATCGGGAAAGGCGTCCACCAGGGCCGGATACGCGGGGACCAGCACGCGGACTTCGATTCCGGCTTCGGCGAGCGCCGCGGGCAGCGCCGCACTGACGTCGCCCAGTCCGCCGGTCTTGACCCACGGCGCGATTTCGGGCGTGGCGAACAGAATGCGCAGCGGGGCGGCGGCGCTCAAAGCCACAGCATCATGCCCATCTCGTACGGATGCGTGAGCAGCGGGTGGCGCGGGTAGACGCGGAAACGATAGTCGATCTTCCCGCACATGCCGGGTTCGACGTCGATCGCGTACAGGTGCTCGTCGCCGTCGAGGCGCCGCTCCCAGCGCATCTCGTGGCGCTCGTGGCGGCGGGTGTCGTCGGCGTCGGTGGGCCGGCCGAACAGCAATTCGACGCGAAGGTCGGCGGGATCGAGGCCGTCGATGCCCACGGCGAGCTCGAAGCGCAACGACTCGCCGAACCGGATGCGAGGCGGCGACCGGTCCAGGCGCCGCGCGCGTACCTTGCCCCAGTGCTGGTGCAGTCGCTGCTTCCACCGGGTCAACTCGCGCGTCGCCGAGAACTGGTCGCGCGCATGGCGATGCCACTGCCCCGCGGCCGGGCGGTAGAAGCGCTCGATGTACTCGCCGAGCATTCGTTCGGTGTTGAAGCGCGGCAGCAGCGACACCATCGAACGCTTGGCCATCGCCACCCAGCCCGGCGAGAAGCCCAGCGGGCCGACGTCGTAGAAGAGCGGCACCACCGAGTCCTGCAGGATTTCGTACAGCGCGCGCGCCTCCTCGCGGTCGCGGCGCGCGGGATCGGGATCGGCCACCGGCTTGATCGCCCAGCCGTTGCGCCCGTCGTAGCCTTCGCTCCACCAGCCGTCGAGGACCGACAGGTTGATCACGCCGTTCATCGCGGCCTTCATCCCCGACGTGCCCGATGCCTCGAGCGGATAGATCGGGTTGTTCAGCCAGACGTCGACGCCCGACACCATCCGCCGTCCGAGCCGCAGGTCGTAGCCTTCGACCAGGAGGATCCGGCTCTCGAAATCAGGCATCCGCGCGACCTCCGCGATGCGGCGGATCAGGTCCTGCCCCGGATGGTCGGCCGGATGCGCCTTGCCGGCAAAGACGAAGACCACCGGCCGCTGCGCGTTGCAGACGATCTCGCGCAGCCAGTCCAGGTTCTCGAACAGCAGCGTCGCGCGCTTGTAGGTCGCGAAGCGCCGCCCGAACCCGATGGTCAGCGCGTGCGGATTGGCCGGATCGGCCAGCCGCAGCACGCGGTCGAGGTGCGCCGACGAGCCGTGGTTGCGCGCGTGTTGCGCGGACAGCCGGTCGCGAAGCAGGTGGAACAGCTGCGACTTCAGCGCCTGGCGCACCGCCCAGAACTGCTGGTCGGGGATCTCGTGGATGCATTCCCAGCACTTGGGGTCGGTCAGGCGCTGCTCCCAGCCGTAACCGAGGTAGCGATCGAACAGGTCGTGCCAGACGGGCGACAGGAAGGTCGGCACGTGCACGCCGTTGGTCACGTGCTCGACCGGGTTGTCCTGCGGATCGATCTGCGGCCACAGGTGCGCGCAAATGCGCGACGACACGTTGCCGTGAATCGCCGACACGCCGTTCTGGAAGCGCGACCCGCGGATCGCCAATGCGGTCATGTTGAAGTCGGGGCTGCCCGAAGCGCGCCCCAGTTCGAGCAGTTGCTCGCCGGTGACGCCGAGCTGCGACGCCCAGCCGTCGAAGTAGCGGCGGAACATCTCCTCGGTGAAGTGATCGTGGCCCGCCGGTACCGGCGTGTGCGTGGTGAAGACCGTGTTGATCGCGGCCGCCTCGAGCGCGCTGGCGAAGTCGAGCCCGGCGGCGACCAGCATCCGCACCCGCTCGAGCACCAGGAAGGCGGCGTGTCCCTCGTTGATGTGCCAGACGGTCGGTGCGATGCCGAGCGCCGTCAGGGCGCGCACGCCGCCGACGCCGAGCAGGATCTCCTGCTCGATGCGCGTCTGGCGGTCGCCGCCGTAGAGCCGGTGCGCGATGTCGCGGTCGGACGCTGCGTTCTCGGCCAGCGCAGTGTCGAGCAGCACGAGGCGGACGCGTCCGATGCGGGCTTCCCAGACCTTGAGCAAGACCTCGCGACCGGGCATCGCGACGGCAATGCGAAGGTCGCTGCCGTCGTCGCGTCGCAGCGGCGAGATCGGCAGGTCGTCGAAGTCGGAGTCCGCGTACTGGGCGTGCTGGTTGCCATCGGCGTCGATGGTCTGGAAGAAGTAACCCTGCCGGTAGAGCAGCCCGACCCCGACGAAGGGCAGGCCGAGGTCGCTCGCGGCCTTGCAGTGGTCGCCGGCGAGGATGCCGAGCCCGCCCGAGTAGATCGGCAGGCTCTCGTGGAACCCGAACTCGGCGCAGAAGTAGGCCACCAGGTCGCCGTCGCCCGCCTCGTCCGACAGGCGCACCCGCGTGCCTTGCGCGCGGTAGGTGTCGTAGGCGGACAGCACGCGCCGATAGGCGTTGAGGTAGACGGGGTCGTCGGCCGCCGCCTCGAGCTTGGCTTGTGCAACGCGCTTGAGGAACGCCTTGGGCCGATGTCCGGCGTGGCGCCACAGCGTCGGATGCAGCCGCGCGAACAGCGTGCGCGTGGGGCGGTCCCAGCTGTACCAGAGGTTGTTCGCCAGCTCGTGCAGGCGTTCCAGCCGCGCGGGGACCTTGGGCGTGACTTCGAGCGAGAAGGGTGTGCCGGGCATGGGGAGTGCGGGAAGTGTCGCCCGGATGCTAGCACCGGCCGGGCGCGCCTGCGCCATCGTATCGGGTTCGGTGCCTCGCGCGTTGGCGAAAGGGCTGCCTTCGGGACGCTCAGGCGATGCGGTGCAGCGACTGGCCCAGCATGTCCGGCGTCACCAGCGTGACGCCGCGTTCGGTGACGTGAAAGCGTCGCCGGTCGGCGGCCGGATCGACGCCGATGGTCGTTCCTTCGGGGATCACGACGCCCTTGTCGATCACGCAACGCCTGAGGATCACGTGGCGCCCGATCTCGACGTCGGGCAGCACGACCGAGTCCTCGATCGTCGAGTAGCTGTTGACGCGCACGTTCGAGAACAGCAGCGAGCGGCGCACGGCGGAGCCGCTGATGACGTCGCCGCCGGACACCAGCGAGTCCACGGCCATCCCGCGGCGCTGGTCGTCGTCGAACACGAACTTGGCCGGCGGCAGCTGCTCCTGCCAGGTCCAGATCGGCCAGTCCCGGTCGTACAGGTTCAGCTCCGGCGTGACCTTGGTCAGCTCCATGTTGGCTTCCCAGTAGGCGTCGACCGTGCCGACGTCGCGCCAGTAGGGCTTGCCGCCGGCGCGCGTGCCGACGCAGCTGTCGGCGAAGCGGTGCGCGAACACGCGGTAGCGCGGCACGCAGTGCGGAATGATGTCCTTCCCGAAGTCGTGGCTGGTCTGGCGTTCCTGCGCGTCGCGCAGCAGCTGTTCGAACAGGAACGCGGTGTTGAACACGTAGACGCCCATGCTGGCGAGCGCCATGTCCGGGTCGTCCGGCATCGGGTCGGGGGCAACGGGCTTTTCGGCGAAGCGGCGGACGCGGCCGTCGGCATCCGTTCCCATGACCCCGAACTGCGTCGCGTCGGCCAGCGGCACCTCGACGCAGGCCACGCTCAGGTCGGCCTTGCGGTTCGCGTGCTCGGCGAGCATCCGGCCATAGTCCATCTTGTAGATGTGGTCGCCCGACACCACCAGCACGAACTCCGGCTGGCTGCGCCGGATGATGTTGAGATTCTGGTAGACCGCGTCGGCCGTCCCCTGGTACCACGAGCTCTCGCTGACCTGCTGGGCGGCCGGCACGATGTCGATGAATTCGTCGAATCGGCCCTCGAGGAAGCTCCAGCCGCGCTGCAGGTGCCGGATCAGGCTGTGCGCCTTGTACTGCGTGGCGACCGCCACCCGCTTCACGCCGGAGTTCACGCAGTTCGACAGCGTGAAGTCGATGATGCGGAACTTGCCGCCGAAAGGCACCGCCGGCTTGGCGCGCCAGTCGGTGAGCTGGTGCAGGCGGCTGCCGCGCCCGCCGGCGAGCAGCACCGCGAACGTGGCCCGGGTCAGCGCGCTGACGAACCTCGGCGCCGCGGCCTCGCGATCTTCGGAGTCGCCGGGGTCGTCACCGGGCGGGCTCATCTCGAGGGCCCGCGCTCAGTGACGTGGACCAGCAAGCATCCGGTCGATCTCCGCCTCGGCCTCGCACCAGTCCTCGTCCGGCGAGCCGCCACGGAAGCCGCGCCGCTCCGCGATGTAGTAGGCCGCCTCGGCGATCCACAGGCGGCGAAGCGCGTCGGTCGTCGGCGTTGCAAGGGTGCCTGTCGCCTCGTCGTCGGCAGTCGCCGGCACCGCCGCACGGTCGTCGGACGAAGCTGCGCGAGAACCGCCGCGAGGTCGCGCGGGGGACGCCGCGCCGGAGCGCGATGCTCGGGAACTCGTTGCCATCTGAAGTCTCCCTGTGGAATGTCGGCGGCAAGTACGAACACAAGCGCGAACACAAGTGCGAACGTGCGCGTCGTGGTCGACATCTCGAAGTCTCGCACGACTCGATGACGGGAGTTTGACTCGCGTCGAATTTCGCGCGATTCGCGCGCAGCTCGCGTGGTGGGCGAATGCGAGCGACTATCGTTCGTCGCCGAACAGGCCCGCCGGCAGCTGCACTTCGCCCTTCGATTCGAAGCGGTGGCCGCCGAAGCCCGGGCCGGCGAGCTTGCCGCGCAGCTGGTAGTCGGTCCTGACGCGTTCGCCGGTCGCGATGCCGATCACCTGGCGGATCATCGCGCCGACCGACACGCTCATCGGCACGGTGATCACGGCCTCGCCGAAGCGCGGCACCACGCCCTTGCGGTCGCTGACGCCGCTCGCGAGCTTCGAGCCGCGGACGTCGAACTCGACGAAGACGCCGTCGTACTCGAGCGGCGTCTCGTTGGGATTCTGGACCCGCAACTTCAGCGCGAAGCGCGTCTCCATGCCCTCGCCCTGCATCGGCTCGAGCCCGACGACGTTGACGCTGAGCGGATCGACCAGGCCGAGCCCGGCGCAGCCGGCCATCACGACCGTCAGGACGGCGAGCGCGGCCAGGCCGACGCGGGCGGGAAGGCGGCGGGCGATGCGCGACGACATGGGCGGTCTCCGTTGCGGGCGGTCCTGCGAAGGCACGCGACAGTTTACCGGGCGGGTGCGCTGGAGGCGCGCGCGTGCTCAGGGCTCGCCGCATCGAAACATCCCGGCAACAAATCGATTCACCGGGGAAATCGGCCGGATACCGCGGGTGGCGAGACTGTGAACCGTCGCAGGCATCGTTCCACGCGACGCTCCTCGCAACCAAAACCGCAGCAAAGGAAGACATCATGGACACGATCCGGTTCTCGACGGTGGCGACGCACCTCGCGGACGTACTCGCCCGGGCGGGCCTGCACAACGACCTCGGGCGCATCATCGGGCGGGCGCGCGCGCTGGTGCGCTGGCAAGTCCGCGTCATCGAGCGGCGCCGCCGCATCGTCGCGACGCGCGCGGCGCTCGAAGCGCTGGACGACCGCATGCTGAAGGACATCGGGCTGCACCGCGCGGAACTGCGCGCCGTCGCTGCCGGGGTCTACGGCGGCGAGCGGGTGCGCCGCGACGCACAAGCGCAGCTGAGGCAGGCCGCCTGATCGTTCCCGCGTCGGCCCGTCCTGCGCGGGGGCGCGCGGGACGGCGCCGGCCGCGCTTCGCGCCCGGCAACGCATCGTGCGACACTGGCGGCCCGCGCCGGCTTGCGCCGGACGCGGGGAACGCGTTGGTCGACGGGAGATGCGGATGACGGGCAGGCTGTGGTACGCGATGCTGGCGGCTTTGACGATTGCAGGGGGCGCGCCTTCGGATGCGGCGGCAGCGGACGCCGCGCAGGGGCGCGCGCTGTACGACACCCGGTGCGTCGGTTGCCACGACCGCAGCGTGCACGGTCGCACGGCGCGCGCGGCGCAGTCGTTCGAGCAGGTGCGCGGCTACGTCGTGAACTGGGACCGCCAGACGGGCGCGCTGTGGCGCGACGACGAGATCGACGCGGTCACCCGCTACCTGAACGAGCGCTATTACCGGTTCCCGTGCCCGGCGGCGGTGTGCCGAACCGATCGCGGCTGACATGGCTTCGAGCCTGCTCGCGCTGATCGACGACATCGCGAGCGTCCTCGACGACGTCGCGGTCCTCACCAAGGTCGCCACGAAGAAGACCGCCGGGGTCCTCGGCGACGACCTCGCGCTGAATGCGCAGCAGGTCTCCGGCGTCAAGGCCGATCGCGAGTTGCCGGTGGTGTGGGCCGTGGCGAAGGGGTCGCTGCGCAACAAGGCGATCCTGGTCCCCGCCGCGCTGGCGATCAGCGCCTTCATCCCGTGGGCGGTGACGCCGCTGCTGATGGCCGGCGGCCTGTTCCTGTGCTACGAGGGATTCGAGAAGCTGGCGCACAAGCTGCTTCACGGCCGGCAAGACGAGCGTGCGCACCACGCCGAGGTCGTCGAGGCGCTGTCGAACCCGGCGGTCGACCTGGTCGCGCTCGAGCGCGGCAAGATCAAAGGAGCGATCCGCACCGACTTCATCCTGTCGGCCGAGATCATCGTGATCACGCTGGGCACCGTCGCCGGCGCAGCGCTGCCGACGCGGGTGGCGGTGCTGGTGGGCATCGCAGCGGTGATGACGGTCGGCGTCTACGGGCTGGTCGCGGGAATCGTCAAGCTCGACGATGCCGGGCTCTACCTCGCGCGCAAGCGCGGCGACGATGCGTCGGCCAGGTTCCAGCGGGGTGCAGGCGCGGCGATCGTCCGTGCCGCGCCGTGGATGATGAAGGGACTGTCGGTGGCCGGCACGGCGGCGATGTTCCTGGTCGGCGGCGGCATTCTCACGCACGGCATCCCCGGCCTGCACGGGTGGATCGAGCAGTTCACGCACGGCGCGCAGGCGTCGGCGCAACTCGCCGGTTTCGTCGACCTGGCGGTTCCGATGGCGATCGACGCCGTGGCAGGCATCGTCGCCGGCGCGATCGCGACCGTCGCGGTCAACCTCGCGCAGCGCGCGATGCGGGCGCTGAAGGGCGGCTGACGCCCGCGAGCAGCGCAGCCAGTTCCGCGCCGCCCAGCAGCCGCACGCCGTTGCCGGCAGCGAAGGCCTGCGCGGTGTCGGTCAGTTCGCCGGCCGTCACGTAGACGCACTCGTCGGCTTCGCACCGGTCCTGTTCGGCGCGCAGTTCGCGCAGCGGTTCGACGCCGGTGCGCGCGGCCTTCCAGCGCTTGCACGCAACCAGCACCACGCGACCGTTCTTCGTCAGCGCGAAGTC